>VEOV01000283.1 GCA_012026855.1 Geobacter sp. | reverse complement strand
GCCTTGCCACGACATCACTGAAAGGGGCTAGGAGCCAGAGCATGTAGTCGTCAGCAAATCTCTTGGGCACGTTGCTGACCACATAGAGACGGCCGATTGGTTCGCCGGCAGGCTGTGACCGGTCTACCACCCCACCCTTGACCAGAGGGGGGCGACGCAGCGTGGCAAAGGATGCCTTGGCAAGCATCCTTAAGTCAGGGGTCTGCTGCCAGGGGAGGGAGCGATCCGAGGTAAAGAGGATTTTCTCCCCTTGGCACTCCCGGTCCACCACCTTGCAATCGGTAATGACAAAACCGAACAGCCCGAAGCTGGCGTCCAGCACATTCTGCACCCCTTCAGCACTCCCCTGGTCCAGGAAGAAACTGAGCTTGGTGGTCATCTGCGTTGCCAGGGTAGCGAGATCGGCGGTATGGAGCCGGAACAGCCGTTTGCTGTAGAAATCGTTATAGGTATCGTGGTTCAGCTGGGTTGCCACAAAAAGGGAGAACACCAGCAGAAAAAAGAGCCTTACCAGGCTCACAGAAACATCCCTGCGTGATAGCGAAACGAAATTTCTCATATGATTACGGTCTCACCGGGACGCAGCGGCTTCTGTTGCATGTCAGGAGGAGCAGAGAACGTTCTCAGGAACAGGGCAAAAAAGGCGGCCAGGAGCAGCAACAGGACAACCGCATAGGGGGCAAGCCTGGCACTGTCACCATAGATGGAGCGCTGCAAAAGGCCGATCGCCACGGTTATGACCGCGGCGCCACCAAGGATGCTCCCCCAGAAAAATGCCAGCTTGACAAATTCGGTGGCACCCTCCACCCCGATCGCCAGGGCACTGTTGATCTGCTGGCTGTAAAAAGTCCCCAGGATCAGCAGCACAAGCGAGCTGATGAGCAGCCTTAAACCGGTTCTGACGGTACGCTTTCTCACTGGTCCTCTCCGCACCAGCCGGTATCCCCGGCGCCGCTGCGCAGCACGACCGGGCGATCGCCCAGCAGTGAAACTACCGAGCTGACATCAGCGGAGAGCATGCCGCCGTCAACTACAATATCAAGCTGTTTCCCCATCAGCCTGAAGACCTCCCGCGGGTCGCCGATAGGCTCTTCACCGGAGAGGTTGGCGCTGGTAGTAACAATGGGATGCCCCAGCATCTCGACGATGGCAGCACAGATGGCATTGTCGGGCATTCTTACCCCGACGGTTTTCTGCTTGGTGGTCAGTAGATCGGGAACTATCTTGGTAGCATCCAGCACAAAGGTGTAAGCTCCCGGCAGCAGACGCTTCATCAGCTTGAAGGCATAGTTGCTCACCTGGGCATATTTGGAGATATCCGCCTGACTGGCACAGATAAAAGAAAACGGTTTTTTCTTCTCCCGCTGCTTTATCTGGTAGATACGATCAACCCCCTTGCGACTGAAAATGCTGCAGCCGATGCCGTAGGTGGTATCGGTCGGATAGGCGATGACCCCACCTTTTTCGAGGACATCCACCACCTGGCGTACCAGTCTCTGTTGGGGGTTGTCAGGTTTGATTGCCAGCAGCATATTTATTCCGCCGGGTGCAGTGACAGCAGGTTTTTGTGCACAAAACGGCCGTTTTTCTGAATGAGGGCATCATCCAGCCAGATCTCGCCATCACCCTCCAGGATTTTCACCATATCCCAGTGCACTGCCGAGCGATTGCCGTTGTCGCACTCATCATAAGCCTGGCCGGGGGTAAAGTGAATCGAACCGAAGATCTTCTCGTCGAAGAGGATATTGCGCATCGGCCGGCGGATCCCGGGATTGACGCCGATGGCAAATTCGCCGATGTAACGTGACCCCTCATCGGTATCGAGAATAGTGTTCAGTTCCGCATCCATGCCGGTGGCCGAGGCTTTGACAATCTTCCCCTTGCTGAACTCCAGGCGGATGTTGTTGAACTCCTTCCCCTGGTAGATGGTGGGGCAGTTGTAGGTAATATAACCCTCCACAGAGTCTTTTACCGGAGCAGTGAAGACCTCGCCGTCAGGGACATTGTACCGGCCATCGCATTTGATGGCCTCAAGGCCCTTGATGCTGAAGCGCAGATCGGTGTCGGCAGCTACGATGCGCACCCGGTCGGTGGCATCCATCATCTTTTTCAGCTTATCCTGTTTCTTTGACTCGGTGGCCCAGTCAATACAGCAGGAGGCAAGCACATAATCCTCGTACTCCTCCAGGCTCATGCGCGCTTCCTGAGCCCCGCCATGGGTCGGATAACGGGTAATGACCCAGCGGGTATGTTTGACCCGCTGATCGACTATGGGTCTGGTAAGCTTTGCATAGGCGATCATGTTTGCCTGGTTGGCCTGGGCCATCACCATGGAGTTCTCGGCAGCCCCGATGGCAATGTAGACGGTGACCTGTTTCATGAAGTCAAGACGGTGCTGGGGAAAGTATGAGATCTGCTCCTTGGTGGCATTGTTGTAGAATTGCCTGCCAATCTCGGCAACGCCGAACTCGTACTCAACATACTTCGCCCCTTTGGCCAGGCAGAGCCTGTGCAGCTCTTTCACCAGCGGCAGCGCCTCGAAGCCACCGGCGGAAATAAGGACAACATCCCCTTTCTTTACCTTTGTGGAGTAGTTGACCAGAACATCTGCCCATGCTGCTATGCGTGGATCTTTCATTTCAACTCCTGTCCAAACTCAAAAGAGATTTTCCTTCAGACTGCAACCTTCATCCTGCCTTACCTTCCGGTATGTCCGAAACCGCCGCTGCCGCGGCCGCTTGCTTCCAGATCTTCACACTCGTTCCAGGTAACGCGCTTGAAGGCGGCAACCACCATCTGGGCAATCCGCTCGCCCCGTTTTATGGTGAACGGTTCCTTGCCGAAATTTATCATAATGATGCCGATTTCGCCTCGATAATCTGCATCGATGGTACCGGGAGAGTTTACCAGGGCAATGCCGTGCTTGAGTGCCAGCCCGCTGCGCGGTCTTATCTGGGCCTCATACCCTTCAGGAAGGGCGATGGCAATGCCGGTAGGCACCAGGGTCCGCTCACCGGGAAGCAGACAGATCTCTTCCCGGATATCCGCGTAGAGGTCCATTCCGGCAGAGTGTGCAGTCATGTAGGTTGGCAAAGGGACATCAGAGGGGGAGCGGAGGCGTTTTACGGCAACTTTCAGTTCATTCATCTTTTGGAGTCCTAAATTGTCAGATCATCAACTCCGAAAGATACACCAGAAAGGTCGCCCAGGAGCTGAATGGTGAAGTATCTATCATCGAACAGCTCGTTGGCAAGAGAAAGTAGCCGCTCCTGGGTAACAGACTCTAAAGCGGAGATAATTTCTTCCACCGGCTGGTAACCGCCCAGGTAAATCTCGTTCTTCGCCAGTTTGGACATCACATTGTCACTGCTCTCCAGAGAAAGGAGGATATTCCCCTTGAGCTGGGTCCTGGCAGCTACGATCTCCTCCATGGCAGGAGGCTCTGTTTTCAGCTTCTTCAACTCGGCCATGATGATTGAAATGGCCTGGTCAAACTTGTCGGCAGTAGTCCCGGAAGT
>VEOV01000334.1 GCA_012026855.1 Geobacter sp. | reverse complement strand
GGAAGACCGGCCGGCTGGTCATTGCCCATGAGGCGGTCAAGACCGGCGGCTTTGGTGCGGAGATCGCCGCAACGGTTGCCGAAGAGGGGATCATGCACCTGAAAGGGCCGGTGCTGAGGGTGGCGGCGCCGGACGTGGTCATGCCGCTTCCTAGGCTGGAAAAATACTATTTGCCGACAGCGGCGCAGATCGAGGCCGCCATCGAGGCGGTCATGGAGTACTGACATGGCATTTGCACTGAATTTCCCCGATCTGGGGGAAGGGATTGTCGAGGCTGAGCTGCGCAAGTGGCTGGTAAAGCCGGGCGACAAGGTCGTCGAACACCAGCCGCTCGTCGAGGTGGAAACCGACAAGGCGGTGGTGGATATCCCATCACCAAGGGCCGGAACCATCGGCAGCATCCTGAGGCAGGAGGGGGAGACTGACAGGGTGGGGGAGCTGCTGCTGACCATCCTTGATACGGCCGAAGAGCCGTCGCCAAGCCGCAAAGTCGGCATCGTCGGCGAACTCCCTGAAGCCCCCGAGCTATCCCCGAGCCGGGAAGGTGAGGTCCGTGCCACTCCCCAGGTGCGCAAGCTGGCCCGGGAGCGGGGCATCGACCTGCAGCAGGTCACCGGTAGCGGCCCCCGCGGCAGCATCAGCCTGGCCGACCTGGAGAGCTCTGTCCAGCTGGCAGGGGCAGCTGTCACGCCAGACTTTGGCCCGGTGGAGCGGCAGCCGCTGAAAGGGCTGCGGCGGACCATTGCCCGCAACGTGCTCCTCTCCCAGCGGGAAGCGGCTGCGGTCACGGTCATGGAAGAGGTCGACCTGACCGAGTTGTGGGAGCTGCGCCAGCGGGAGCAGCCCGACATGGAGGCCATGGGGACTCACCTGACCATGCTCCCCTTTTTCATCAAGGCGACCCAGCATGCTCTGAAGGAGTTCCCTCGCTTCAATGCAGCCATTGACAGCGCCACGGAGACGGTCATCATCAAGCAGCATTACCATTTTGGCATCGCCGTTGAGACCGGCGACGGGCTGATGGTGCCGGTGCTCCGCGATGTGGACCGGAAGAGCATCATCGATCTGGCAGGGGAGCTGCAGCGGCTGGAGGAGCGTGCCAGGACCCGGACCATCGCCCTGGAGGAACTGCAGGGGAACAGCTTCACCATCACCAACTACGGCCACTACGGCGGCCTGTTTGCCACGCCGATCATCAACCGGCCAGACGTGGCCATCCTCGGTTTCGGCCGCATTGCCCAGCGCCCCTGGGTCCACCAGGGGGAGCTGGCCATTCGCCGCATTCTCCCCCTCTCACTTACCTTTGATCACCGCATCAGCGATGGCGCCGATGCCGCCCGCTTCCTGGCAAAGGTGGTCCATTACCTGGAAGACCCGGCCCGCCTGTTCATCGAGAGTGTCTGACGATATTATTTAGTGGTTGGTGCCAACGGTGGTGAGGCACCAGCGGCTTGACCGCTGTTGCCGATGGTTGAACTCTCACAGGATCTTTCGGCCAAGTCTGTCCCATCTCACATTTGAGTTCTTACGGTCCCATGACCAATAGATTTGACGAGCGGTTCCCTTTACCTTAGATTTATCCACAAATCCCCAAAATCTGCTGTCGTAGGCACGATCTCGGTTGTCACCCATTACAAAGTACGAATCTTTTGGCACTGTGACTGGCCCAAAGTTGTCACGTGGATTCTGTTCCTTCTTGAGAATATCTTTCTCTAAATGAACCACCTGATCTTCGACAACTGGCTTGTTGTTGATAAATAACGATTTATCACGTATTTCGACGATGTCCCCGCTAATGCCCTCAACTCTTTTGACAAAGTCTTTTGTTTCATCTTCTGGATACTTAAAAATGATAATGTCACCACGGTTTGGAGTGCGTGCAGTTTGGCGTTGGTCAACGAGAATATGGTCACCATTAAGTATGGTCGGCTCCATACTTCCAGAGGGGATCTTATAGGCCTGCATGTATTTGCTTCTAATGGTTTCTCTGCCCAGATCAAGACTTGGAAGGTTTGCAGCTACCACTGTGGCGGCTACTGCAATGCCGACATACACATACCATTTATTATATTTCTTCGGCTGGTAGTCGCTTTGAAGTCTGCGTGCGACTCGCACAGCATCTGTAACAGCGACAATGACGTAGGCTAACGCAACAAGAACAACCGTAACTAATACACTCATTGACAGAGTGTTTAAGTATAAAGTCAGGGATTTCAGAAACAGAAATGGGAGTAATAAGTTGGTCAAGAAGAGAAATATCATGCCTTTTCTCGCCTGGCCATTGTAGACCTGTCCTATCCCAGGATGAACAAGATTCCATAAGCCTGCCACCCACCACTTTCTTGGTTTATTCATAACATTCCTTTTCGGTAATTCCTGGGGATACAATACTTAATTCCGTTCCCATTCAAAAACGCAAACAGCCGCAGCATCGGCTTTCACCGGTACTGCGGCTGCAAAATTTTCAGCTCTCCCCTAATTGCCATCATTGGCCTCATCACATAAAAGTTGGCTCACGATACCTTGGGAGTGAACTCCTGTCAAGCCGGATTTGACGGGGGCTGATGGGTGTTTACGGGCAGGTCACCGCCTTGATGGCTGCTTCGATGCCGTCTATGAGCAGCTTGAGCTCATCCATGGTGATGGCCAGTGGGGGGAAGACGACGATGACGTTACCCAGCGGCCGCAGGAACAGGCCGTGCTTCCTCGCTTCCAGGCAGACCTGCACCCCGACACGCTCCTCCCAGGCATAGGGTTCGCCCCCTTTGTCCCGCACCAGCTCGATGCCGGCGGCCATGCCGCACTGGCGCACATCGCCGACGGTCTCGATGGTCAGCAGCGCTGCCAGTCGGGTCTGCAGGTAGGCGATCTTTGCCGGCAGGGTTGCCAGCAAGCCGGTGGTCTCGAACAGGTCGAGGCTGGCCAGGGCGGCGGCGCAGGCCAGGGGGTTGCCGGTGAAGGTGTGGCCGTGGAAGAAGGTCTTCAGTTCGCGGTATTCGCCGAGAAAGGCGTCGTAGACCTTTTGGGTGGTCATGGTGGCTGCCAACGGCAGGTAGCCGCCGGTGATTCCTTTGGAGAGGGCCATGATGTCCGGCGTGACCGACTCATGGTCGCAGGCGAACATGGCGCCGGTGCGGCCGAAGCCAGTGGCCACCTCATCGAGGATGAGCAGGATGTCGTAGCGGTCGCACAGCTCCCGCACCTTGGCCAGATAGCCGGCCGGCTGGACGATCATTCCGCCGGCCCCCTGCAGGAGCGGCTCCATGACCAGACCTGCAGTTACATGGGCATTGGCGGCCATGATCTTCTCCAGCTCCAGCAGGCACTCCTTGTGGCAGCGGCTGCAGTCCCGCTCCGGTGACAGCTCGCAGCGGTAGCAGCAGGTGGAGGGGGCCTGGATGGTGGGGAAGAGCAGGGGACGGAAGACTTCATGGAAGATGTCGATGCCCCCCACGCTGACGGCGCCGATGGTGTCGCCGTGGTAGGCGTTCTTCAGGGAGATGAACCTGGTCTTTTCCGGTCTCCCCAGGTGCTGCCAATACTGGAAGGCCATCTTGATGCCGATCTCCACGGCGGTGGAGCCGTTGTCAGAGTAGAACACCTTGCAGAGCCCTTTGGGGGCGATGTCAACCAGCCGCTTGGCCAGGATTGACGGCAGTTCGCCGGCCAGTCCAAGGAGCGTTGAGTGCTCCAGTTTGTCCAGCTGCTGCTTGATAGCTTCATTGATGACCGGGTGGCTGTGGCCATGGACATTGGTCCACATGTTGGCAACACCGTCGATGTAGCGATTACCGTCACTGTCGATCAGCCAGGAGCCTTCGCCGCGCACTATGACCGGGTGAACCCCGGCCTGCCACTCCTGCATCTGGGTGAACGGGTGCCAGACAAATTCCTTGTCAAACTGCTGCAGCTCTCTGGTTGAATAACTATTCACAGCCGATCTCCCTGAGAAGAATGCGGGTGGCCGGTTGCTTGCCAAGCCAGGCTGCCAGGGCAACGACGGTTTCCTGCTCATCTTTCGCGTCGATCCTCGGGAGCCGCCCCAGGAGCGGCACGCCGGAGAGGGAGTCGATCAGGTGGGGCGCCGTGGACTCGGCCAGGGAGGGGGCCTCGGGATAGCCGTTGATCAGCACCCCCCGGACATCCAGCTCCAGCTGCCTGGCAACAAAGGTGGTCAGCACGGTGTGGTTGACGGTGCCGAGGCCAGGCCGGGCCACCACCAGGAGCGGCAGCCCCAGCAGCTTGACCAGATCGGCCACCAGCAGGCCGCCGGAGAGGGGGACCATGAGTCCGCCGGCCCCTTCGACGATGATGAAGTCATGCTGGTCGGCCAGGCGGTGATAGGCGGCCAGGATGCGGGAGAACTCAACCCTGACCCGCTCCATTTCCGCGGCAGCCGACGGGGCGATCGGCTCTTTCAGCAGGTAGGGGGCGACTTCCTGACTGACTTCTATGCCGGCGCCAAAGGCAAGCAGTTCGGCATCGGCGGAGAACAGTTGGCCGTCACGGGAATCGCAGCCGCTGGTGACCGGCTTCATGACGCCGACATTGACCCCTTTGTCCCGCAGCAGCCTTGCCAGCGCGGCCGCTGCCACGGTTTTTCCCACGCCGGTGTCGGTGCCGGTGATGATGATCCCTTTGATTGCTTTCGGCTGGCCGGTAAGTCGCTCGAACCTATCCACAGCACCCCTCCGTTGCCAGTTCCAGGTCTGTGAGCATCTGCCAGTCGTCAGCCACGTTCCGGCCGGTGGTGGTCAGGTAGTTGCCGATCATGGTGCCGTTGGCTCCGGCAAAGAACATCCAGGACTGCAGGTCCCGCAGGTTCTTCTCCCGGCCGCCGCAGACGGTGATCTTCTTTTCAGGCATGAGCAGCCGGTAGATGGCGATGGTTATCAGGCACTCCTGGGGGGTGATCAGGCTGCTGCCGGCCAGCTTGGTCCCTTCGATCGGGTTGAGGAAGTTGAGCGGCACCGAATCGCCCCCCAGTTCCCGCAGGGTGCGC
>VEOV01000194.1 GCA_012026855.1 Geobacter sp. | reverse complement strand
GCTTATGGATATGGAGATGAGCAGATTCGCCTTTGAAGCTCTCCTGAAATACGGCAAAATGGCCCTGCCCTGGCTGCACCGCCTCATGACCAAAAATTTCCCACTTGAGCTGCGCATCAGGGTCATAGACCTGATCGGTAAAATTGCCGACGCCAAAAGTGTCACACCTTTACTCGGGCTGCTTGACGAGTCAAACCCGGACATCAGGATCGCTGCCATCGATGCCCTGACCTTCTGTTACGACAGTCTGCCGCTGAAAAAACTGGCAAGCATCAAGAAAAACGATGGTAATGAGGATGTGCAGGAACGGGCGGCACTGGCATTAAAAACATTTCTTATGGAGAAATATTTTTAATGCTGTTTTACACAAAACCGGTCATGAGTGCCGAAGAGTTCAGACTCTTCCAGGAATTTGTCGCTGACCTGTTTGGTATCGTCATTGACGAAGGCCGGGAGAACTATCTGGTGCAAAAGCTGTTGCCGCGCCTTGAAGCGCTGCGCCACGGCTCTTTTGCCGAATATTATGCCCACCTCAAGTATGCGCCGAACCGCGAAGAGGAGCATCAGCGGCTCATCTCGCTGATAACCAACAACGAAACCTATCTGTTCAGGGAAGAATCGCAGCTCGACATCTTTGCCAAAGTTACTCTGCCGGCCTTGAAGGAAAAGTGCCTTCAAACCGGCTCACGAAAAATACGGATTATTTCAGCCGGTTGCTCCAGTGGCGAAGAGGGCTATACCCTGGCCATGATCCTGCTTGAATCGGGTCTGTTCCTCTGGGATTGGGACATAGCAATCAGTGGCGTCGACATTGACAGTCAGGTCCTTGCCAAGGCAGAACTGGGCGTCTATAGCGGCCGGGCATTTCAAACCACACCGCCCCACTATATCGACCGGTATTTCACCAAAAGCAGTGACGGCATGCAGGTGAGGGAATCACTGCGTAGAATAACCCGCTTCTCCAGGGGAAATCTTCTCAATCTCGAAAATCCGTTCGAAAACGAAACTGTTGATATCATTTTCTGCCGCAATGTGCTGATATACTTCAGCGAGGAGACCATCGGCCGGATTGTAGCAGGCTTCGGCCGCCTTCTCAAACGTGATGGGCTGTTATTTCTGGGACACTCCGAATCTCTGGCCAGAATCACTACGCAGTTTATTCCGGAGCGGCATCCCGGAGCAATAATCTACAAAAAAAGGGACTGACTTTTGAGCAACAGTGCAAGCAATCGCGAGAAAATCAAAGTTCTCGTCGTTGATGACTCCTCCTTTATTAGGCGGACGATTATCAAGATGTTCGACAACCACCCTGACATCAGGATCATTGATGTTGCTGCCGACGGAGAGATGGCGATCAGGCTGATCAAGGAGCAACGCCCGGATGTGGTAACGCTCGACGTCCAGATGCCGGTGCTTGACGGCATCGCAGCGCTGGAAAGGATCATGCAGGAGTGCCCGGTGCCGGTGGTAATGCTCAGCTCACTCACCGGCAAGGGGGGCGATCAGACCTTGCGGGCCCTGGAGCTGGGAGCGGTGGATTTCATCGACAAAAGCACTGCCGGCGGACCGATGGAATTTGCCAGCCTGTTCAATGAACTGACCGCAAAGCTGCTGGTGGCAGCCAAGGTTGATCTTAATAAACTCGGCTCCAGCAGCGATGCCGGGACAGCAGCAGTCAAAGCAGTTGAAAAACCGGCTGCGTCACCGCTTGAAGCAGTGCTGATTGGGGTATCAACCGGCGGGCCGCCGGCACTGCAGGCCATCCTGAGTTCACTCCCGCCAGACTTCCCCTGCCCTATTCTCATTGTCCAGCATATGCCGGTCGGATTTACGGCATCACTGGCCGAGAGATTGAACAGAACCTGCGCCATTGCCGTAAAGGAGGCGCAAAACGGTGAGACTCTGCTGCCGGGAAAAGTTTATATCGCTCCCGGGGGCACACATCTGAAGGTCAGGCGAACCGAGGCCGGTCTCACAGCCAGACTTGACGACCGGCCCAGCAATACCCTGCACCACCCGTCGGTAGATGTCCTGTTGGAATCGGCTGCGGAAATCTGCGGCAACAAGGCTGCTGCCTTCATCCTGACCGGCATGGGCAAGGATGGCGCTGCCGGTGCGCAGCGACTGAAGCAGGTGGGGGGCAAGATTGTGGTGGAATCGGAGAAATCCGCCATCGTGTTCGGTATGCCCAAGGCGGTCATGGATCTGGTCAAAGTGGATGAAGTCGTCCATCTCACCCAGGTGGCTGATTACATGGTAAAAATCACTTCAAGGTGACCTGCCGTACGCTCTCAAGGATTGTCTCCACAGATGGCCGGTCTGCCGGGCCGCGGCCAACATGGTGCAGGCGCACTATTCCCTCAGGATCGATCAGCACATCGCCACCCCGCTGATGGACATCGTTGGTCGCCTTATGCAGCCTTTGTCCCTTCAGCAGCTCCCTGGCGTAGACCCACCAGCTGCGCGGCCCCCAGAGATCAAGAAAGGAGGCCTCAAGCATGCCGTAGTGCGAGTACATCTCCCTCTTTGCATCCACCAGCAGCGGCCAGTCCAGGCCAGTCTCAGCAACGTACTGGCGGGCAAAGAAGTCGTTTTCGAAGGTAACAACGGCGACCTTGAGATTCAACCTGTCGAGTTCTGTCTTCCGATCACGCAACTGCGTGATGTGCGCGCGGCAGGGGAGTCACCCCAGGTGGCGGTGAAACACCATCAGCAGCCAGCTGCCGCGAAAATCGGCAAGTTGGTGCGGCGCTCCGCTGGTATCAGCAAGGTTGAAACTGAAAGCAGGTTTGCCGGTCTTGTCATTCATAGTGTCTCCTTGGCCAAGGGAGCTGCAAATTATTATTTGGCTCGCTCGATGGGCTGCTCGCGCTGGACCTTGTACTGGTCATAGGTGGTATTATTTGACCTGTCGAGACACTGCTGCCTCTCGGAAGAGTTTGAGCTGTTTTGATAGCACTGCTGCCGCTGCTGCTCCTGAAAGCCGGTGTACCAGCCCTGATAGGTACAGCCTGGCGCAGCAAGGCAGAGGATGATTAATAGAATTCTCGAATTTGCCATCGGCATCCAGATTTTCTCCTCTATTAACATAAATCTTACTTCAAATCTGTTAGACCATTACAAAAAACTTTGCCCTGAGCAGTTTCGCTTTCCGGTCATCAAAACCGTTCAGACCGCCGTTGATCCTTTTGGTAATGGTAGTGACATCGTCCTTGTCGGCCCACTGGTTAAGATTGTGGGTTCTCCAGAACCAGCAGGCCACATCCACTGCTGTCTCCGGGTCGCTGGCGATCAGTTTTGCCCCTGCGTCGGTGGTGTAGTCAACCCCGCGGGCTTTACTGTAGGCAACATAGTTGCTCCGGCCGGTGAGCTGGATCAGCCCGCGCCCCTTGAAGCGACGGCCATCGCCCGGTTGGCTGTTGCCCAGAACCTTGCGCCCCTCATAGGCGTCACCGCCGGCCAGCTCTTCGCAGTAGCGCAGCTCGCTCGATGGTCTGCTCGCGCTGGCCCTTGTACTGGTCATAGGTTGTATTATTTGACCTGTCGAGACACTGCTG
>VEOV01000273.1 GCA_012026855.1 Geobacter sp. | reverse complement strand
TATCACCGTCAACAAGAATACCGTGCCGTTTGAAACCCGTTCGCCGTTTGTCACCTCCGGTATCAGGGTAGGTACTCCGGCGGCAACCTCCCACGGGTTGAAAGAACCGGAAATGGAGCTGGTTGCCGGCTTTATTGCCTCAGCCGTGGCAAATATCGGCAACAATGACAAACTCCTGCAGATCAAGGCAGAGGTAAACGCCATGATGAAGCGTTTCCCGCTCTATGCATCAAGGCTGAAGTAGTTTCTTCGCGGAAACAGAGCAACAGCCAATCCATAAAAAGGGGTAAAACATGAAAAAAGCACTGTCCATGATTCTTGCTGCCGTTGTAACGCTCTCTTTCGCAGGTCTGGTTCTGGCTGAAGAGCCTGCCAAAATGCCGCCGGGACACCCGCCGATAAAGGCTGAAGCAAAGCCGGCAAAAAAAGAGAAGAAAGCGAAAAAAGCCAAAAAGGCTGAAAAGAAGGACGAGGCAAAACCGGCCGACGCTCCTGCAGCCAAGTAATTTTCTGTAACTTTTGTGGCAAAAAAGCCGTCTCCCTGTGAGGCGGCTTTTTTGTATAACTTCCTTGACAGCTAAACTGTTTGTCAAGATAATCAGCCCACTGATTATATTATGAATGCCCGCCTCAAGGGAGGAATTAGCTTTGAAAAAATCCATCATTACGCTGCTGTTAATTACCATGTCCGCCGCTACTGCTGTTGCCCAGGAGGGGACTGTGCAGCTGACTCTGAAAGAGGCGATCAAGGCGGCGGTTGAAAAGAACCTGGATTTGAAGGCTGAACTGTATACTCCCGCTCAGAATGAGGCGGATTTGCGCAAGAACCGGGCGATTTATGCTCCCCATGTGACGCTGAACACCTCCTACCAGGATGCCTATAATTATTCCCCCGGACTATCCAGAGATTACTCCGCAAGCAGTCTGACCCTGACTCCGGGCGCCTACCAGCTCCTCCCTACCGGTGGTACGGTTAACCTGAACTACCAGAATATTGAACAGAAAAACAGTACCGCTGTTCCCGGTTCCTACTGGTCATCTTCTCTGCTGCTGTCACTCAATCAGCCGTTGCTAAAGAACTTCGGCAGGGAATCCACCGAGCTGAATATCAAAGTCGCCGAGCTGACCAAGGATGGCTCGGTCAGCCGCCTGAAAAGCCTGATACTTGCCACAGTCGCCCAGGTCAGTACGGAATATTACAAATTGGGCAGCTTTATTCAGGACCTTGAGTCACGCAAGACATCCCTGGCGCTGGCCAAGCGCATTCTGTTTGAAACCGAGGCCCGCGTTCGCGCCGGTGTGACCCCGGCCATGGAGACACTGAATGCCCAGTTTGGCGTGTCTTCACGGGAGAAGGATGTCATTGATGCTGAAAAAGCGGTGCGCGATCAGGTTGATGTGCTGAGCCAGCTGCTGCAGCTGCAAAAAGTTACCGACATCATCCCGGTTGACCTGCCAGTCAAATCTGCTTATGAAGTCAATGAAAATGAGGCTATCAGGAAAGCACTGGCAAATCGTCCTGAGCTTGCCGAACTGCAGAGCCAGATGGTTTCGGCTGAGCTGCAGGCAAAAGTTGCCAAAAACCAGACACTGCCATCCCTGAATCTTACTTCAAGTATCGGCCTTAACGGGGCTGATGTGGCCTATGGCAGGACTACCGAGAGGGTCGGCTCCATGGGCTATCCGGTCTGGAGCGTCGGCCTGCAGCTGGATTATCCGCTGGGCAATCAGGCTGCCGAAAATGATTATGCGCGAAGCCGGTTAAGGAGTGAACAGCTGCGCACCCAGCTGGCAAGCCAGAAATCAACGCTGGAGACCGAGGTGCGCATTGCCATCAGAGCTGTGCAGTCATCATTCAAGCAGCTTGATGTGTCAGACCGTGCGAGATTGTATGCTGACGAGCGTCTCAAGGCCTACATCAAGAAAAACGAGGTCGGTCTGGCAACGAACAAGGATGTTCTTGACGTGGAGAACGATCTTACGACTGCCAGGACCAATCAGATTAAGGCCCAACTGGCATATTCCACCGCTCTCAGCCAACTGTGGAAAGCGACCGGTGAACTGCTGGATAAAGAGGGGATCAGGGTGGATGCTGCAAAATCCGATGAACTCTATAAAGGTGTGAGGTAGTAATGAAACGGCTGTTATCCACGTTGTTGATTGTGACCCTTCTTACTGCCTGCAGCAAAAGCAAGCCGCCCCAGTCCAAAGGCAGGCCCCCGGCGCCGGTGTCGACTGCAGTTGTAACAACTAAAACAGTTCCTGTGGTGGTCGAAGCAATCGGCAATGTGGAAGCAATTTCCCAGGTTGCTGTCAAGACCATGGTAAATGGTGAGGTAAAAAGAGTTCACTTCAGCGAGGGGAAGGATGTTGCCAAAGGGGATGTTCTTTTTACCCTGGATGCCCGTCCCATTGAAGCTGTCATCAAGAAGGGTGAGGCTGACCTTGCCCGGATCCGGGCCCAGCTTGCTACGGCCAGGGCCAATGCCGAACGCTACGGCAAACTGGTCAAGGATGGTATTGTGACTGCTGAGCAGTACGATGCCTACCGGACACAGGCCGACTCGCTGGAGGCAGATCTGGTCGCTCAGCAGGCAAATATTGACGCCAGCAAGGTGCAGCTCTCCTACTGTACCATCCGTTCCCCCATCTCGGGCCGTACCGGCAACCTGCTGATCAATGCCGGTAATGTGGTCAAGGCAAATGACACTCTGCCCCTGGTCACCATCAATCAGATCCGGCCGATCTATGTTGCCTTCGCCATTCCTGAAAAGGAGCTGGCAAGGATCCGCCAGTATCTGGGGCGTGGGAAAATGATGGTGGAAGCCCGTCTGCCGGGCGACAACAGCCCTCCTGAAAAGGGAATAGTCACTTTTTTCGACAACGCTGTTGATGCTGCCACGGCGACTATCAAATTGAAAGCCACTTTCGCCAATGCCAAGCCCCGGCTTTGGCCCGGTCAATTCGTTACAGTCCGTTTAAACCTGTCATCCCTTGCCGATGCTGTTGTTGTGCCGAATCAAGCTGTCCAGACCGGGCAGCAGGGGCAGTACGTTTTTGTCGTGACTGGTGACACCGCCGAGTTGCGGCCGGTCAAGGTTGGCGCCGCCTATGACGGCTTAACAGTGATCGAGCAGGGGGTTAAACCTGGCGACACCGTGGTCATCGATGGCCATATGCGTGTTATCCCCGGTGGTAAGGTAGCTGTGAAGCAGGATGGTGGCAAGGGAGAGCAGGGGAAGACAAACGGCGCCAAACCGGCAACTCCTGCTCCGGCAGCAGCGGGCAGCCCCAAACCATGAATCTTTCCGATCTCTTTATCAAACGGCCGGTTATGACCTCCCTGATCATGCTGGCGGTCATGATATTCGGTCTCTTTGCCTACCGGCTCCTGCCGGTGAATGACCTGCCGAATATCGACT
>VEOV01000195.1 GCA_012026855.1 Geobacter sp. | reverse complement strand
TTATGGTACTCCGGTTTGGTGGTTTGTGTGAAAGGGGGCTCCTTGAAGCCGAAATAGTCCTGGTACATTGCGCTCCTCAGCTCCCTTCCTTGCTGGTCTCGGTACGAAGGTAGACCAGAATTTCCTTCAGGCTTGCCTTCATGATCTCCTGGTCCTTGGGGAATTCATGGGGAGAGAGTTCAAGAGTGACGGTGTCGTTATAATCGGTATTGCGCAGGTGGTTCAAGAAACGGGTTAGGGGGAGCATGCCGTGTCCCGGGATCAGGTGCTCACGGCCGTGACCGTAGTCAGAGAAGTGTATATTCCGTATCCGGCCGCTGTTGTAGGCCAGGTAGAAGTCGTTGATGAAATTTGCCTTGCCCGAACCCATGTGGGTGCAATCAAAGGTCATGAAAAGATTGCGCTCGGTGATAAAGTCGATCAACTGCCTGGTGTCGGACAGGATGTGGGGATTTATCTTGAATTTGCCGACCCAGGGCATGTTTTCCAGGGTAACGATGACCTTTTCATTGCCGATCTCCTGCTGGAAGTCCCGGATTTTGTATAGCCAGCGCCAGAAGCCTATTTCAAAGCCCATCCATGACGGGGGGTGGAAATTGACCAGCGGAATGCCGCACTTGTCGGCGATGTCGACGCAGCGCCTGAGGGAGTCGACCGGAGAGCCCCAGCCGTCCAGAGGCATGAACGGGGCATGGATGGAGAATATGGGGAGCTGCTGCTGCAGCTCTTCAATGAATCTGACAGAGTTTACTTTCTGAAACTCCTGATTGATAATCAGTTCGATGCCGTCAAAGCCTAGTTCGCTGGCCACTGCAAAGACCCTGGGGAGAGGCAGGGTGTAAAGCGTACCGCTTGACAGGGTAATCTTCACCTGGAAGACTCCTCGGCCAACTGCTGGTAGAGAAGCCGTTGCAGGGTTGTCAGCTCATCCAGTGCTGCTTTGAGCTGCTCTTTCACCTCTTCATCTAGGTCATTGAGATCCAGAAAAAGCTCGTCGCTACAGTTTTCGGTCAGCTCGATCCTGACCATCTCCCTGGTGAGCAGCTGCCAGGCAGCAACCAGTTTCTCGCCAAGGGCGACACCAATGGCGCCCCCTGACATGAGGGCCTTGAGCCGGCCGTCTGTTGACGTTTCACTGATGGCAAAGGTCGTTGCAAAGGCTCTGACCGCGTCAACCAGGGGATTGATTGCCTGTTCGGTCAGCGCCAGCATGCCACGTTGCCGGCCGCTTTTCACAGGTTTTAGCCGGCCGAATATCCCCAGGGCCACATGCATGGCAGAGACATCCCTGGCAAAATCCCTGAAATGCTCGCTGCTAAGGGCTTCTGCCAGGGTTGCCCTGTTTGACCCGGCTATGCTCGCTGCCAGGTGGGCGTTGCCAGCTACAAAGCGCGCATCTGCCAGTGTGGCGGTGATGCCGGCAAAACCGAGAAAATCCTTGTGCCGGTCGTGCTGGCCTGCAGTGAGCGCGGCAGTTGCCATCCCCCGCCATTCAGACAGGGAGCCGCTCCAGAACCAACTGCTCCCCTTGCCCGGCTCTGTGCTGATAAAGGGGAAAATGGCTGTCAGCGATTGTTCAAATGCCAGGGCAGACGCTTTTGCCGACGGCTCTTCATTGCCGCTGCTGTCCGGATAGATGTAAATAATGCTGCTTCTTCTGCCGCAGAGCGACTCCTGCCGGCCAAGCTCTCCGGAGACGAAGAGGGCACCGCTTTTTGCGGTTCCAGTAGCGGTAATCTGGAGGAGCCGGGAGAGAGT
>VEOV01000162.1 GCA_012026855.1 Geobacter sp. | reverse complement strand
AGACCGGCATCGGCCTTTCCGCTGGCAATGATATCGAACTCGGCTTTGTAGTCAGGCACTGGAATCAGGGTGAATTTCAGGCCAAAACTATTCGTCATCCGGGTGAACGATTCCAGTTGGATCGATTTTTCAAGCGCGGCAATCAGTTTACCATTCAGGTCCAGTATAGTCTGGATTTTGCTCCCTTTTGGGGCATATACCTGGGACCAGGCGGTCAGGACCGGGACTTTGTGAAATGAGTAGAGCTTCTCCCGCTCAGCCGTATAGGCCACGTCGGGCATGAGGTTGATTTCCCCCTTTGAAAGGCGCTCCAACCCTTCAGCCCAGGTGCCGGCCACGTATTGCAGAGTCCAGCCTTCTCTTTTCGCAATCTGCTCGATGATGTCGATGAAGATGCCGGCTGGTTTGCCCGATGCGTCGGTGAATATTTTGGGGGCATTCTCATAGACGCCGACCGTCACTAGCCGATTATCGGCAGCAGTTGCATGGGCGCTGCCAAGGTATGGACAGCCCAGCAGGAAAAAAAGTGTAAAACAGCAGCAGTGGCCCACAAAAACGGTACGTGCCAGGTAAATGATGACACTGGCTAACTGTCTGGCTTTCGTTGGCATTCTGGCATCCTTTCCTTTGGGGGCTTCAGTCCCATTCCAGCCTGATTACACAGGCCTGTCCAGTATCTCCCGCACCTTGCGCAGCAGTTCCAGGGGGTGCACAGGCTTCATGAGCAGCTCAATCGACCCTTCGTCGATACCTTTGCTGCTGATGAAGTCGGCAGTATAGCCGCTGGTAAAGAGAATCCTCGCTTCCGGCTTAAGCTGCCTGATTTCTTCGGCGGCAGCCTGACCGCTCTGCCCGGGCATGATCATATCCATGAGGATGAGGTCAATGCTCTCCCTGTTGGCAATGAACTGGCTGACCGCCTCCTTGCCGTCTTCGGCACGGATGACATGGTAGCCGTATTCCTCAAGTAGCATTGCTGTGAGTTGGCGTACCGCAGGGTCGTCTTCGACAACGAGGATGTTTTCATTGCCCCCGGCGGGCGCCGGCTGCGTGGGAGGCTCTTGCTGGGCAAGCTCTTCGTTGTCAAGGAGCGGCAGGTAGATGCGGAAGGTGGTCCCTTTGTCCGGTTCACTGGATAACTGGATAAAACCGTTGTGTTGTTTGATAATGCCGTAAACGATTGCCAGCCCCAGACCGGTCCCTTTGCCCACCTCCTTGGTGGTGAAGAACGGCTCGAAAATCTTCGGCTGGATTTCTTCATTTATGCCGGAACCGGTGTCGGTGACGGTAATTACGGCATAGCGGCCTGGCCGGCCATAGCCACGCACATGGGCGAAGGAGGCGTCAAGATCCTGTGCGCTTGTCTCGATGGTGAGTGTGCCGCCGTGGGGCATGGCATCGCGGGCGTTGGTGGCGAGATTGATCAGTGCCTGCTCGATCTGGCCGGTATCAATTGCAACCGGCAGATTGATTTTGTGGGTGATCGGCTGCAACTTGACATCTTCACCGATGACCCTGATGAGGAACTTTTCCAGATTTCGGACCATGTCGTTAAGATTTACCGTTCTGGTGGCAAGCTGCTGCTTGCGGCTGAAGGCCAGCAGCCCCCTGGAGAGCTCCGCGGCTTTTTCCGCTGCAGACAGGATATGATCAACCCTTTCCTGTTGCGGCTCATCCAGGTTAGTTGCCAGCTTGAGCATGCCGGCGTACCCCATGATGACAGAGAGGATGTTGTTGAAGTCGTGGGCCACTCCGCCGGCCAGCTGGCCGACCGCCTCCATCTTTTGCGACTGGAGAAGCTGTTCTTCCAGCTGTTTGCGCTCGGTTACGTCACGTGCCGTGGCGCAGGTAATTCCCTCAGCAGCTATAAAGCTGGCGTGCCAGGAGAGGTAGCGCACCGAGCCGTCCTTGCAGAGATAGCGATTTTCAAAGTTGATCGTATGGCCGCACTGCATCTGCCGGGTCATCTCATCCAGGGTGGCCTGCCGGTCATCGGGGTGAACGAAGTCGATGAACGGTTTGGTAAGCATCTCTTCGGCCCCATAGCCGAGCACTCTGGTGCAGGCGGGGTTTACCTTTTTGAAGCAGCCATTCGGATCGGCAATTACCATTATGTCCGCAGAGCTGTTGATGAGGGAGATAAACAGCTCCATTTCCTTCTCGGTCTTTTGCCGCTCGGCAATCTCCTCCTCCAGCAATACGGCCTGTTCCTCAAGGGCTTCCTGAGTTGTCTTGCGCTCTTCAACCTGTTGTTCCAGCTCAACGGTTCTTTCCACGATAACGGCGGTCAAGCGCTTCAATCTGAGGGTGCCAAAGCCGATGCCACCCAAGCCGAGCAACCAAATGACGGCAAATCTGAGATAATCAGCCTGTAATTCTGTTCTTTTGATGGCTATGAACGGTTCCAGAGGGACCGAGACGCTGATACCCCCCCGCAGATCGCCTTCATGATAACCCTGGGCGGAGTGGCACTTAAGACAAGATTTTTCAACGAACAGCGGCTTCATGTAGCGATGGTATGGTTTGCCATTGATATCTGAAACCTGGCTGATCTCTTTGGCACCGTTTGCGAATGCCTGCAGTGCCCCGGTTTCCCATGGGTCTGGGGCATTTTCCGGTCTTATGGGGTTGAGGCTGGTGATGTGGCCGCGGCCGGCTCCTTCTTTTTCCTCTGCCATCTCAAATACCTGGCGGGTCATGTAGGCCGGGTTCATCAGGGTCAGTTGCCTGCCGGAGGGCGTTGTTATGTCCCGTTCCGGAATATGGGAAAGGTAGGGGTTCGGCTGGGTGGTCTCCGTGGCCGGAACGTATACACCGCCGTGGCGGGAAGCCCAGCGGCGGTAGAGAAGATCCTTCTCGAAAAAAGCCAGGCACTGCATCCGGCCGAGAATCAATATCTCTTTTTCATGATCTCTGTAGTTCAGGTACATAAGAATCATGATGAGCAGTGTCCAGACAAGCGTAAGGAAGAGGCCGTAGCGCTGCACGCGATTTATCTGAACAGGCCCTGCCCCCTGCATGCGGCTCATTGATATTCCTCCTGGGTTACGTTGCCTTGCTGGTGGCGGCTGAGGCTGCCGATGGAAACCAATAAATTGCCCGGCACTTTTTACCGGTCTAGTATTTCCCTGACTTTCCTGAGCAGTTCCATTGGTTGCACTGGTTTCATGATGAATTCCAGCCGTTCGTCGTTCAGGCCGCGTTCGTGCATGAAGTCTGCTGTGTAGCCGCTGGAGAAGAGCACCTTTACCTCAGGTTGCAGGCTCCTGATCTCATCTGCCGCAGCCATGCCGCTCTGCTTGGGCATGATCATATCCAGCAGGGCCAGCTTGATGCTGGTCCGGTTTTCTTTGAACTTTTCAACGGCATCTTTGCCATCCACTGCCAGAATAACCTTGTAGCCGAATTCCGACAGGACGCTCGCCACCAGTTTGCGCACGGCTTGATCGTCTTCGGCCAGAAGGATGGTTTCATCTCCTCTCCTGAGCGGAGCCTGCACGACCATCGTCTCTTTTTCCAGGCGGGCGTCGTCCAGCAGGGGTAGATAGATACGCAGAGTGCTCCCCTGGCCCGGCTCGCTGTAGAGGTTGATGAAGCCGTTGTGCTGCTTGATGATCCCGTAGACGATGGCCATACCGAGACCGGTTCCCTTGCCGGTCTCCTTGGTGGTGTAGAACGGCTCGAAGATCCGTTTGCGGGTCTCCTCAGACATGCCTTTACCCGAATCCGAGACGGTGATAACGGCATAGCGTCCGGCCTGCCCGTAGCCGTGGGAGTGGGCAAACGATTCGCCCAGCTCCATGAGCTCTGTCTCTATGGTGAGCAGCCCCCCACTTGGCATGGCGTCACGGGCGTTGGCAGCCAGGTTGACCAGGGTTTGCTCTATCTGGCTGCTGTCGACGCAGACCGGCAGTTCCTCCTTGCTCAGGATGGTCTGCAGATGGATGTCCTCACCGATGATTCGCACCAGGAATTTCTGGAAATTATTGATGATATTGTTGAGATTGACTCTTTCCGGTGTAAGCACCTGTTTGCGGCTGAAGGCCAGCAGCCCTTTGGTCAGCTGGGCGGCCCGCTCCGATGCAGTGATGATCTGATCGATTTTTTCCTGTTGCCGGTCATCCAGGTTTGTCCCCATTTTCAGTATGTGGCCGTATCCCAGGATCACAGAGAGGATGTTGTTGAAATCGTGGGCCATGCCGCCGGCAAGGTGCCCGATGGCCTCCATTTTCTGGGATTGGCGCAGCTGCTCTTCCAGTTGCTTGCGGTCTGTAATGTCGGTGGAGACTCCGCAGACCGCCTCAATGACCCCTTTGCTGTCTGTAAGCGGAAACTTGACGGTCAGGAATGTATGGATGCCGTCCGGCTGCAGCATTTCTTCCTCGGCTACTAACGGCTTGCCGGATTCCAGGACCTGGAGTTCATTTGCCCGGTGTTTGGTGGCCATCTCGGGAGAGATGCCGAGGTCTTCACGGCTTTTTCCCCGGTACTCTTCCACTCCGGTGGCGAACATTTTATTCATGGCACTGTTGAAGAGAAGTGCCCGGCCGTTGCGGTCGAACACATAAAGTATGCTGGGGAGGTTGTCGACGATCTCCCGGAGTCTTCGTTCCAGGGCGGCCTGGGTCCTGTGATAGCGGAGGAGCAGCAGCGCCAGCATGGCGGCGGTGACTATTATGAACAGCCACCCCTTGATAATGGAGATAATGCCAAAATATTCGGCCGGAAAAAGCTTGCCCACCAGCAGGTCTGAAAAGAGAATCCATGCCGCGCCGGTGATGCAATAAATGATCACGATGTGCCATGGGAATCTGGAATATGGCTGACTGCTCATGCTGCTTCTCCGGTTGCCTAACTGGTTTGAAAGCCCACCCCTGCAGGCTGCATGCTAACTTTCAAACAGTCTGCTGACGGTGCTTAAAATGGTATTCATGTCAAACGGCTTGGCAAGCACTGCACTGGCGCCAAACGTCTCGGCCAGGATAAACGTTTCGGACATTCCCATCTGGGCCAAGCCTCCCGAGATGACCAGAATTTTGATTTCCGGGTTTACGGTCCGCAGTTCAAGGATTGTTTCCAGTCCTTCTTTTTCCGGCATGTAGATGTCGGTGATGACGAGATCTGGTGTCTCCTGGCGAAATATTTTCATGCCGGTATCGCCATTTTCGGCTGAGAAGACCGCATATCCCGCCTCGGTTAGCATCAGGCAGAGCATTTTATTGAATTGTGCATCATCGTCGATTACCAGTATGCTTTTCATCTTGCACCTCTTGTCGGTTTAAATGCCCTTGTGTCCTTCAACCGGGTTTTCAGCCGCCGCTATGCCCTGTTACTTCTGCCCGGGTGCAGTGAGTTCTCTGGAGTTTTGATGCCAGAGACGGTCTTAACCTCGATAATTATTGCACTCTTAACTAGTT
>VEOV01000340.1 GCA_012026855.1 Geobacter sp. | reverse complement strand
GCCCTGGCCGGCTAGGCGCGGCACAGGGAACTCTCCGGGAACAGCAAAGGCGGCCGCTTGGCCGCCTTTGAATTAAGAATGCTCCCTCCGAAGCTGCCGTTACCTGCTGGTGGCAAGCTCCGCCAGGATCTCTTGCAGGTGCTCAATGTGGGACTGGATGTGGTACTCTCCCAGGACATTGATCATCTCGGCCAGCGTAGGATATTCCCCCAGAGGTGTTGCTTTCAGTTCAGGTATATGGGCCGTCCGCGCCAGCTGCGCTTCGGTCAACCCTGCGACGAAGCCGGCTACCTGCTCATAATTCGCCTTGCATCCCGCCAATAACTCGTCGAGGCTCATGGCCGCCCGCTTCTCTGTATAGAACGGATCGCCGGCATTCAGACCGAGCGTCGGGGTCTCGCTGTCGACGAAGGCCCTGAGGAGGGCCGTGTGACCTGTACCCTCGGGACCGCTCAAGTGGGAAATGATCTGCCGTGGTGACCACCGGTCGCCAGGGGCACGTTCAGCCAGGCCTTCGTCCACCTCCCGGCACGCTTCCATCAAATCAGCTGCCTTCCGGCGAATCATCGTCGCCAGTTCTGTGCTATGTGAAATTGTCATGGTGACACCTCCTGATAACTTGTATCACTTTAGGTTTATTATGCGCCTTTTGCCCCTTCAATTGCGACAGAGGATTTTATCCCCTGACGTAAACAGGTCAGCCGCTGCCTATGGTGCAGATCAGGCAAAACGGCTCAGTTAATACCGCGTCCAGTGGAATTCCTGCCTCGCTGCAACCGCCTGCTTAAAAGCTGGACATTCTGCCCTGCTTTCGCCCAGGTCCCCGGCAGCCGGTACAACCTGAATGCTGGCCTTGTCGCATAACCACCTTAAATTAAACAATAAATGTGCTGCTATGGGTTTGGCACAGGATGTGAAGCTGTTTGGGATAGCTATATTCACAACCCGGGAGGCAACGGCGCCTGACCCACGGAGGCAGGTCATGAAGCAGATAGAAGCGATTATCGATCAGTTCAGGCTGCATGAGGTGAGGGGCGTTCTTGAGGAGATGGGAATCAACGACATTATGGAGAGTACCGTCACCTGTCGTCAGAAGGGGCAGACCATGATGTTCCGCGGTGCGACCTTCGTGTCGACCATCGTCGAGAAAGTCAGGCTGGAGATCTTTGCCGCCGACGAAGCGGTGGACCGTATCATCGAGGCGATCACTGCCAGCACCCTGACAGGCCGGCGGGAGGAATGCCGGATAGCCATCCATCCCTGCCTGTAGCGGGCTGACCCATGCCGACAGCTGGTTAAGAGAGGATAAAACATGGCAACGGTACTGTTCTGGGAGAAACCCGGCTGCCAGGGGAACGCCCGGCAGAAGGAGATCCTGCTGGCCTCCGGGCACGAGCTCGAAGTCCGCGACCTGTTGACCGAACCCTGGACCGAACAGAGCCTGGCACTCTTCTTCGGGGACCGGCCGGTGGTGGAGTGGTTCAACCCGGCGCACCCGAAGGTAAAATCTGGGGAGGTGGTGCCGGAGCGGTTCGACCAGCAGGAGGCGTTGCGGCTGATGGTAGCCGAACCCCTGTTCATCGTCCGGCCGCTCATGCAGATGGGGGAGGAACGGCTGGCAGGTTTTGACGTCAATCAGGTTCACAACTGGATCGGCCTGAAGCTCGACAGCATCGGCGAGCGCGACCCGCGCAACTGTCCCTGCGTCACCCGCTTGGCCGACTTTTGAATTTAAGCATGGTGTCCCCGGAATTACCTTAAACCCGTCCCACCGGCGCCAGGTAGACCACGAACTCCTCCCTGCCGTCCACGCCGACCAGTTCATCGGCCAGCTCCTGATTATAGGCCGCAATGGCGCAGGTGCCGCAACCGATCGCCTCGCAGGCCAGGTAGAGGTTCTGGCAGACATGGCCGGCATCCAGGGCGATCACCTTGTAGGAGGCCTCGCCATAGCGCCACTCGGTGCGGCCGGGGATAGCGGTCCAGATGAAGGTCACGCCCGCCGCCGCGGCAAAACTCTGGCCGCGGACCGCAGCCGCCAGCCGGGCCGGGAGGTGATCGGGGGTCGGTTCATGGGCCAGGGCGTGCTCCAGGGGGAGGTAGTGGTAGATGCCGGCGGCCAGACCTGCCACCTGCAGCACGGCCAGATAGGTCTCGAACGGGTGCCGGCAGCCGGCGGACGGCACCGTGCGCAGCACCGCCGCCTCGTGCAGATACTTCCGCACCCCCTGGGTGCTCCAGAGGAGAAAGGCCAGTTCGTCCAGACTCAGGGGATCGGCCGCAAAGCGCCGGTGGCTCTCGCGCCGGGCAATGGCGTCGGCCAGATCGCAGGCCGGTATGGCCCACTCATCCTGCCGCGGCAGACGGACGATTGCTGACCCTTCGGGCACCGGTTTCTGCACCGGTGGGGGCGCCTCTCCCTGTGACTGGGGGGTGTTGTACCAGTCCACCTCCTCCCGGATCCGATCGGTCAGGAAATGGCGTCCTGCATCTTTGGTGATGGATGGTTTCATAATCTGTTGGTCGCCTCTTGAATCAGGTCTGGTGTTTCCCGGAGTCGCCAGTGCGGCTATTCTTCGCTATCGTAGTGATCGACAGCGAAGAACCTGAACCTTGGCTGTTCAACGCCGTCCACCGTCACATTCTCGTTGAACATGGCCAGCGGCCGCACCCAGAGGGAGTGGTTGTCATAGAGGCAGCGGTACACCACCAGCAGTTCGTCCGTCTCGCTGTGGCGGGCTGTGCCGATCACCCGGTACTCGCCCCCCTTGTAATGCCGGTAGAGTCCCGGCGCAGGTTCTTGGTGCATGTGTCAGCTCCTTGAAGTCAGTCGTTACCGGCAGTCCGCATCGTTCCTGCCGACTGTGGGGTTGTTCATAAATTTAGTGTGGAACATTTTGGCGGTAAATTTCAAGCAGGAAACAGCAGAGGCGGCCGATTGGCCGCTTTTTTGGTAAAGAATACTGTTGCCGGATTCCAGTTTTATTTCGATGGCTATGAAAATAGATTTGACAAGCCGGGAGAGCGGGCCTATATTCTGATTCGACAACTATCGAATCAGGAGGTGCCACATGACCGCCACAGAAAGCCTCGCCATCATCAAAGCCCTGGCCGACGAATCCCGTATGGCCATTGTCAGCTCCCTGCTGGAGCGCCCCCAGTACGTGGAGGAGCTGGCCAAGCGCCATGCCCTGGCCCCTTCCACCGTCTCCTTCCACCTGAAAAAGCTGGAGCAGGCCGGGCTGATCACCAGCCGCAAAGAGCAGTATTATGTCGTGGTGGCAGCCAACGAGCCGCTGCTGGCCACAACCCTCCGGGAACTGATTGCCGTCAGCACCACCGGCAAGGCGGCCCAGGACGAGCGGCTGGAGGAATACCGGCGCAAGGTGATCGACACCTTTTTCCCCCGCGGTGTGCTGGAGAAACTCCCGGCCCAGCACAAAAAACGGCTCATCGTCCTGGAGCAGTTTGCCGCCCGGTTCGAACCGGGGCGGCGCTACGCGGAAACAGAAGTGACCGGGCTGCTCCGGCCGCTTTTCGACGCCTACTGCACCGTGCGCCGGCTGCTGGTGGTCGAGGGGCAGGTGCAGCGTGTCGTGAGCTGGTGCTGGCGGGAGTCCCCTGCGGGGGAGG
>VEOV01000119.1 GCA_012026855.1 Geobacter sp. | reverse complement strand
TGTTTTCCCCGTTGCTTATTTCAATTCCGGATCAAGGATGATATCAAGGCGGCGAAGATTGAGACTGCGAGGCGTACATTAAGTACGTTGAGCAGCCGAAGACGAGCCAACGAAGATAGGGCCTTTATGTGGAATTGTATTAAATCCAGCCGAGACGCTTGCACGCCCCATAGATAAGGTAAATACCGACACTGAAGACAAACAGACCGAAAACCAGGCGCAAGTGGGGGCCTTTCATCTGATTTGCCAGATAGGCACCGCCCCAGGCGCCGAGCAGCATGGTTGTGGCTATAATCATGGCGGCCTTGAGATCAACATTGCCGCGGCGATAGTATTCCAGGGTTGCCGCCAGGCCGATGGGGGGCAGCAACACGGCGAGACTGGTGCCGGTCGCCCTGTGCTGGGAAAACCCGGCCCAGTAGATCAGTGCCGGCACAATGACAATACCGCCACCGATGCCGAACAGCCCCGATGACACCCCTCCCATTATGCCGATAAACATGAATGTCAACCATTGAGGCATGGTAAATGCTCTCCTGAAAAGCTTTTACAGACGTGTCAGCGCTTACCAGACAACTATCTTCTACTATATATGATTTATTGAATGTATGTAACCGGATTATTGCCAATAGCGGCAAAAATTATCATCACATTTTCCAGATAAACCAGATTCCAACCGCAACCACCACGCCACCGCTGACCCTTTTCGACAACAGAGCAGCTTTCTTTACCCCCTTGGCCATGAAAAGCGCCTCGATAAAGCCGGTAAAAATCCCGGCACAGAGCATCAGCAGGCAATGACCAACTGCGTAGGTAAAGAGGAGCGCTGTGCCATAGAGCACCTGGCCCTTGGTGGCAACCAGTGTCAAGACCACCACCAGCACTGGTGTTGCGCATGGAGAAGAGATAAAACCGAAAAAAAGCCCCAGCAGGAATGCACCGGCCAGACCACCCTGTTTAGGCTTGAAATCGCGCTTTACGGGGAAGCGTATTTTATACAGTCCCATCAACTGGCCACCCATTACCAGGGCAATAGCGCCGGCAAACAGATACCACGGCCCTCCCAGGGTGCCGAACATGGTACCGAGAAGACCGGCAGCAGCACCGAATGCAGTAAAGGTTAGTGACAGTCCGAGGATAAAGGCAAGGGAATAGCGGCAAGCTTTCCAGCGGTCGCCATCACTGTAGCCGCCGACAAAACCCACCACCAGTGGGATGGTTACCAGCACACAGGGAGAGGCTGATGAGAGCACCCCGGCCAGAAAGACAGCTCCGAAAGCAAGCAGCGGATAAACGGTGACAAGCTGTTCGATGTTGTCGAAAAAGGTCATTTAAGTCCGGCCGCCTGCAGCTCCTTGAGAATCTCCGCCTTGCCCATGAAGCCAAGATGGCGCTTGACCTCTTTCCCCTGCTGGTTGAAGAAGATCTGCGTCGGAATCATCCTGACCTTGAAGCGATTGCTGACGTCTCTATCATCATAAACATCCACAAAAAGGACATTTGCCCTGTCCCGATATTCACCTGACAGCGACTCCAGAATGGGCGCCATCTGTTTGCAGGGGACACAGCTGCGGGCACCCAGGTCGAGCATGGTCGGTTTGCCGGAGGCGAGCGCCTTGGTAATGACTTCAGCAGATGAGGATGGCAGTTCTGCTTGGGCAGCGACCGAGATCAGCAATATGGCTATCGGCAAGAGCGCTTTTAAAGAAAGCGTCTTGCAGCTGGTACAAACGGTTTTCAACAGTTCGCTTTTCACTTTGCTCTCTCCTATAGTTCAGTCAGTGCTGATGACCATGGTGGTGATGACTCAGCTCCTTGATTACCGGAGCATCGATACAGGTGGCGCATTCCATCTGAATAGTAGTGTGGCTGATATGAAAACGCTCTGTCAAGAGGTGTTCGATCTCATGGAGAATGCTGACCCGCCGGCTTTCGCCACCGTTGTCAATATCCACATGTACCGACAGTGACAGAATATGGGAACAGACTGTCCAGATATTCAGATGGTGGACATCGGCGACCCCGGCTACGCTTCTGATGGCATCGGCAACCTCCGTCAGTTCCAGACCGCGCGGCGTCCCCTCCATGAGGATATGTACCGAATCGCGCAGCACCCGGCCGGCGCCGGCCAGGATCAGCAGGCCGATCGCCGCGGAAATGAGTGCATCCAGCGGATACCAGCCGGTGTAAAACATGACGACACCACCGATGATCACCCCGACCGAGGCCGCAGCATCACCGACCACATGGAGAAAGGCACTCCTGACATTGAGGTCGTCGTGGGAATGGTCGTGCAGCGCCCTGGCGGCCAGCAGGTTCATCACCAGACCGATTACGGCAATGACCAGCATCGGCAAGCTTCTGACCTCTTCCGGAGCGGCAAACCGGAACCAGGCCTCATAGAGAATGCCGACTGCCATGAGAAAAACGGTCAGGCCGTTGATAAAGGAGGCGAATACTTCCGAACGGTGGTAGCCGAAGGTGTGACGCTCCGAGGCAGGCAGGGCAGCCAGCTTGATTGCCCCCAGGGAGAGCAACAGGGCAAACAGGTCGAGGAAAACATGGGCCGCATCGGATAGCAGCGCCAGGGAGTTGGTCCAGAAACCGCCGAAGAGTTCCGCTGCCAGGGTGACAGCAGTCAAGCCGATGGCAATCTTCAGTTTCCCGGTTATTTTGGTGTCAATTGCAGCGCTCATATTAAAAGTTTACCTCATAATATGGCGTTGAACAGGTGGGCACCGCTGATTACTGCCAAGGCAACAATGGGAAAAAAGATTACCAGCGCCGCTGAAACAGGAACGCCACATTCACCAGACTAATCATCACCGGCACCTCTACCAGAGGTCCGATAACAGCAGCAAAAGCAGCACCGGAGTTCAGCCCTTATGGGCAGTTGCGGGATAGAACGAACAACCGGCAGCAAGGCATTCCCTGTTGTTGGCCGAGAACGAGCAAACAGGCAAGCTACCTTCAGGAAGACCTGCATTGAGGTGACGGTTGAGGAAATTCCGCGCCGTCAACAGAGCGAGAAAGGTGTCCCGCTTGCAGCAGCGGGGGCCGCCAGCTTCGCCAATGGCAGTCAGGCAGGCGGCGGTCATCAGGTTGGAGAGCCGCCATTCCTCCCGCGCCAGAGGAGTTGCTCCGGTCAGGACGCTGCACGCTACCCCGGCGCCCATGGCGGCGCCGCAGGTGCCGTGGAAGCCGCAAAAGCCCCCTTTGACATCCTCGGCGCGTTTGCGGGCAATGGCCAGCTTCTCCCCCTTGCTTTCATCTCCACTGACGGCACACCAGGCAGTAATCAGCACCGCCGGCACCAAATAGTGATGCTCGGGACCGTGCATCTTGATGTTGGGGTTAGCCATCAGTGCGACAGCCAGCCGGAGCGGATCAATGTCGGCGCTGGCATTGCATGTCTGCTCAATCAGATCCAGAGCTGACAGACTATGGCACCGGTCGCAGATGAAATGACCGTTGGCGCATGCCGCATGGGTCATGAGCTTCTCTCCGCAGAGAGCGCATGAAAGGCTGTATGCCTGCTCGCGATAGACCAGATCGGCACCGCAGAGCAGGCAGCCAGAATTGTTAAGAGTGGCTGAGTTCATGAATGCCTATTGCACGGGTGCTTTCTGGTCGGCCTTGACGCTTCGCTCCGCCTGCCTGAGCTGGGCATTGACCTTGCCGGAGGAAACCGCCATGACTACTGCCTGCACGGCGCCGATCTCCTCGTCGGTCACCCCTTCGTCAGCCTTCTGCTTGAGGTAGTATTCCATGCAGGGTACGCACCCCACGGCCATTGCCGTAGCAAGATGCAGCAGATAGGTTGTCTTTGGATCAAGGATGCCATTGGTGCGCACCGAATCGTAAAAATCGCCGAACGTTTTCTGCTGAACAGCAGGTAGCATGTGACCCCCTTTATGGTTTGATTGCCTCGATAGCTGCTGAAACCACAAAATCCTCTATTCCGCTCCCGGGCAGCCACTCACTGATGAATGCCCTGCTGCCAGCCTTTGGTGTAATCCTGATGCTCCTGAACCCGGCTTCCGTCAGCATGGTCTCCAACTCAAGTACCGTCGCAGCTCCGGCAATGCAGCCGGTATGGAGCGCCAGGTCGTTTTTCATATCCTCAGACATGGCCTTTGTGGCGACCACATCGGAGATGGCCAGCCGTCCGCCCGGTTTCAAAACACGGAAAGCTTCGCTGAATACCTTTTCTTTCTCCGGCGACAGGTTGATCACACAGTTGGAAAGAATGGCATCGACAACGCTGTCGGCGACCGGTAGGTGTTCCATTTCTCCCAGCCTGAAGTCGACGTTAGTAAAACCGGCTTTGCCGGCATTGTGGCGGGCTTTTACGATCATTTCCGCTGTCATGTCTACTCCGATAACCTGACCTGCTTCGCCTACGGCCCGTGCCGCCAGGAAACAATCGAAGCCACCGCCGCTGCCGAGATCCAGCACCGTCTCACCCGGCTTGAGAGCGGCAATGGCCTGGGGGTTGCCGCAGCCAAGCCCCAGGTTGGCACCTTCGGGAACTGCTGCCATTTCTGCGGCTGAGTATCCCAGGTTACGGGAAATGTCCGTTGCCGACGTGTCATCGGCTGTGCCGCAGCACGACGAAGCGGAACAGCCGCAACTTGAATGCTCTGCTGTGGCAATCTTGCCGTAGGCCTCCCGCACTGCACCTCGAATCTGGTCCTGTTTTTGCGTTTTCATCTGAATCTCCTTCTGTAGGATTATGAGCAGTGCTCACCCTAGAGACGGGCAGAGGGCAAAAAAGACGCAAACTTTCTTAACCGCACGCAGCACAATTTCCGTTTCGCCGTTCATAATCACAGAGCCGCCCCTGGTGATCGAACTCCAGCAGGCAGCACTCTTCCAGCATCTCCTTCAGGAGGGCACGGCCCCGCTGCACCCTGGATTTGGCGTTGGAGAGCGATATGCCTTGCTGCTCGGCGACTTCCTTTTGCTTCAGGCCTTGCAGCTCCGACAGATTTATCGCATCGCGGTAGATGTCGGGAAGCTGCTGGACCATCGGCAGCAGGCAATCCGACAGCTCCTGTCGCACTTTATCGCCTGAATCGCTCCCGGTTTGGGTCAGCCAATCCGGAATGTCGACGGTAGGCTTCTGCTGGCGATAAAAATCGATGATGGCGTTGCGGGCGATCTGGTAGAGCCAGCTCTGCAGTTTGGTCGCATCCTTCAGGGAAGGGAGTCCGTCATGCATCTTCAGAAACACGTCCTGGAGAATGTCGTCAGCTGCCGCTTCATCGGCGATTTTCCCTCTGATGAAGGACCGCAGCCTTGCATGATATTCTTGCCATATTTGTTCTGATTGAGTCACGTCATCACCACAGGTACAGATTCACTGATCCGATCTGTTTAACTTCTCTATTTAACCAAATTCAGGCCACCGTCTTTATCCAGATTACTGAACTGTGATGCTTGGGGTAATAATGACTTCTGACTTGAACGATTGGCAGATGGTTGAATACTTTAATGCCAAGTCCAGGGCGCGTCTAACAACTTCTTCCGATGTACCTCGAATCACCAGCCTGGGATAAAGCGTGATGCTCTTGAACCACGAAGTCTTGTCGATATACTCTTCTACCTCTCCGACCGCTTCGCATTCGAACGATATGAGCTCCACCCTGAAGCGCTTCATCGCCCAGAGAACCATCATGTGATAGCAGGTATTCCCCGCCATGACGAATGCATCCTCAGGAGTCATAACATTGGGATAACCATGGAGATCAGGCGGAGCCGAAAACTCCATCTCCGTGTCATTCTGGCACCAGGTATAGCCGTGGTGTTCACCACGCCACTCAACCTTGTTTTTGTAGACTGACATCACCTGCCCCCTTTCAGAACTTCATCCACCGCTTTGGCAAGCTCTTCAGCAACCACCTGGACAACATTTCTTTCTTGATCTGTCA
>VEOV01000367.1 GCA_012026855.1 Geobacter sp. | reverse complement strand
GTCCTGCTGTTACGCTTCCGGGCTTCCCTTGCCAGAAGTGCTGTCATGTCGCTGTTGACGGTGTTTGGGGAACCGCTTGACAGGGTCAGCATGTCGCGCCAGAAGCTGATGATGAAGTCCAGTGCCGTGACGGCCTTTTCCCGTTCCTTGTCGAAGCGCTCGCCAAAGGCAAAGATGGCCGAGTAGTTGTCCAGGGAGCAGGCTTTCTCCATGATTTCGGCCCTTGTTGAGATGGTGTCATCGGAGCTGAGTGACAGGGCCCGGGCAACACTGCCGTCTGCCAGCGCAGCAGCCACAGCCGCATCAGCCGGATTGCACCCCCGGTCGACCAGCAGTGCTGTAATCTCGTCCACCGGGACTGAGGAAAACCAGAGCAGCTGGCAGCGGGAGCGGATTGTCTGCAGTACACTGTCCACTGCCGAGGTTGTCAGGATCAGCAGGGCGTCTCCCGGCGGCTCCTCCAGTGTTTTCAGCAGGGCATTACCGGAAGACGGGTTGAAGCGGTCGGCGCCGTCGATGATGCAGACCTTCCGCGGCGCTTCGTAGGGGCGGTATCCCAGCTCTTTCTGCAGCTCCCGCACCTGGTCGATCTTGATGAACTGGCCGGCCGGCTCCAGGGTGTGGATGGCCGGGTGGCTGCCTGCTGCGATTTTCCGGCAGGAAGGGCAGACGCCGCAGCCGTTGCCTGTGCTGCAGAAAAGTGACTGTACAAAGGCTATGGCAGCCAGCTTTTTGCCGACGCCATCGGGCCCGGCAAACAGGTAGGCGTGGGCAATCCGCCGCGAGCCGAGGATCCTTTTCATGGCAGCTACGCTGCCGGCGTTGCCTTTGATCCGGTCGAAGGACATCAGCTTGCCAGCTTTGCCACGAGTCTGCTTTCAATGGCAGCAAATATCTCGTCAACCGTACCTGAGGCATCGATTACACAGAAACGCTCCGGTTCGGAAGCAGCCAGGCTGAGGTAACCGCTGCGCACTCGCTCGTGGAACTCCAGCGATTCCCGTTCAAAGCGCTCTTCCCGGGCGGTACTGCTGGCGAAAGCGCCCAGTGCCTCGATGCGTGCCAAGGCCCGTTCAAGGCCGGTTGCCACCGGACAGTCCAGCAGCAGGGTGAGGTCAGGCCGACAGTCGCCGGCGGCCAGGATGTTGAGGCTGTTGATCAGCTCCAGGTCAAGTCTGCGGCCATGCCCCTGGTAGGCAATGGTGGCATCGATGAACCGGTCGCAGAGGACAATGTCACCCTTTGCCAGGGCCGGTTTGATCACTTCGCTGATATGCTGTGCCCTGGCAGCAGCGTAAAGGAGCAGTTCAGTCAGGGGGACCATGGCAGAGTTGGCAGAATCAAGGAGAATAGCCCGGATCTGGTCGGCAATGCCGCACCCTCCCGGCTCCCGGGTCAGGGTGACTTTTTTACCCTGTTCTTCGAGTAAACTCGCCAGTTTACGGATCTGAGTACTTTTGCCGCACCCTTCAATCCCTTCAAATGTTATGAAGCATCCCATCGTTCCCCCGTTAAACCAAAAAATTATATGGGAGGGGGGGGAATAAATCAAGCCAAAACGCCCTGAAAGAGCTCCTTTGTCATTGATAATACAGCTTCTGTAAAGTATAGTGCCGACTGTGCAAATTGACCCTGAAAACAGATATGTCCTGCTTGAAGAAAAGCTCGGGCATTTTTTCAAAAATCGCCAGCTTTTGGCTGAGGCACTGACCCACCCGTCCTATGCCAACGAGGCTAGGGGGGGGGCTGCTGATAATCAGCGGCTGGAGTTTTTCGGCGATGCCATCGTCAGTTTTATGGTGTCCAACCAGCTCTATCTCAGCTTTCCCGAAGCCAGGGAGGGGGAGCTGACCAAACTGCGGGCCGCGCTTGTTGATGAAGCTGCTCTGGCAAGGGT
>VEOV01000125.1 GCA_012026855.1 Geobacter sp. | reverse complement strand
GGCTCCACCCCGTTCCGCCAGCCCGGCATGGAGCTGACCGTCCATGGCCGGAGCTGGGCCATCCACGACGGCATCCTGGATGAGCCGTGGGAAGAGCTGTCCTACAACGAAATCCTCGACTCTCCATGGGAAGACGTTCAGATCTATCGGATGGTGGGGAGACCAGCTAACATCAGCACCTTTACTACGGCTATCTAGATCTCTGTGGCAGGCTTGCTTCTACTGCCATTGCAGTTAATGGTTTCAGACTGGCTACCGCCTGAAGAACTCACTTACTTACACGTTACCAAACCGGATTTGAACAAGAGGTCTCTCAATAGACTGGAAATGTGTATTTTGTGGTTCCTGGCAATCTGCTCTAATGTTTTCTTCTCATTATCAGTAACTCGCAAAGAAACTACATTTTCACGTAATATTTTATTTCTCATAGCGAATTGCTCTCCTTACATCATGAGAGTGTTGAATAAATGCGGAGGGAATTACCCCTCCGCCCTGAAAGGAGCACACATGGCAGTATGTGCCCATCCAGCAACCTCAGGCAAACGTTCAGCAGACTCTCTTTGACTCATTATTCTGTTTGAAATATCGATTCATGGCCTCGCGCATCAGACTTGCGATAGTCATTGAATTCTCCTTTGAAACTGCCATCAATGACTGCTTGTCGCTGTCGGAAACCCGCATTGAAATCACATTATTTCTTGGGTTATCTTTCCACTTCCCCATAATCCGATCTCCAGTTAATCTTCGCTCACAGGTTTGAGAATGGTTTGCAGAAGCCGTCTCAATTTACCCGGAACTTCAACCGGTCTACGAGATTCCCGATCTACATAGACATGCACGAAATGACCGCGAGCCGAAGTTACATCCTCATCGTTGCGAAACACACCGACTTCATAACGAACACTTGATTTTCCAAGTCTAGCTACCCGGACACCAATGGTGACCACGTCCGGAAAAGCCAGAGGTGCAAAATAGCTGCATTGCGTCTCAATGACCAGTCCGATGACCGGGCTGTTTACGATATCAAGGGCATCATTGGCTATAAGGAACTGATTGACAGCAGTATCAAACCAGCTGTAGTAAATAACGTAATACACATGGCCGTAGATATCGTTATCCATCCATCTGGTTGTGATCGTATGGAAATGCCGGTAATCAGACCTCTTGTCAGCATCGACTCTCATGCGTAACTCCGTAACTCTTCAGCAGCTGTATTATACTTTGAACTTCTGCGGCGCCAAAGGCTTGCCATTCCACCAGTCCGGATCGTGAGGGGGGACCAGATGCATGCCGGCAAAGGTCATGACTTTGAAATGATTGGTATTGGTCAGAGCTTTCGGTATGTCAAATGCCAGTCCGGGCGGAATGTTGGCGATCATGTTCTCAAGGGTATAGCAGGCATCCTGGGCAAGGATCAGTCGCTGGCCTTCACCGGTTTGCACATACACTGACTGGTGCCCAGGGGTGTGACCTGGCGTTGGGAAAACAATCACGCTGTGATCTCCGAAAAGATCCAGAGTCCCATCAATAGTCTTTATGTTCACTTCACCCAGTTTTTTGAAATCTGCCGGAATGTATGCGGTCTGCTTTCCGGATTCTACACTCTTGTTGATTACTTCCAGTTCGTCCTTGTGGATATAAACAGGAACATTCGTCCCGGCAAGATCGTCGAGTGCTCCGCAGTGATCCAGATGTCCGTGACTGATTATGACCGCATGGAGCATCTGTGGGGTGAGCCCCAGCTTCTTGAGCTGCTCCTTGAACTCCTCATGGGGTTTCATTACGGGCATGTAAGCGTCGGTAACCGGTTTTGACCAGTAGCCGACCGGATCAACAGCCACTTGGGCGTTATTGCCGGTGTCAAATGCCACCCAATCCTTGCCATGCCGGATCAAGAAAAATGGCACCGGGATATCGAAAGGCACGCCAACGCGGGTATCCTTGAGAATATACTAGGTCTTGGTTTTCAATATCCCGCAATGAAAGGCAAACACATCAACATCGACATCCCTGGCAGCCTCAGCTTTCGGCACTTTCAGCTGTGACAGTCCGAGAGCCATTGCTGCCGTACCACCCGTCTTCAAGAAGTCCCTTCTGGTAACGTCCATTTGATACCCCCTTGTATTGTTTTTACTGCCATCCCTGAACATGTCAATGTCAGCAGATGCCTGATCAGCTTCTGTTTTCGCCGCCAAGCCCATTATCTTTTGCTTCAATCACGTCCCTGCCCTCTGAAGCCCTTTTAAAGCTGCGGATACTTTTACCGAGAGCCCCCCCTATCTCAGGCAAGCGACCGGCTCCAAAAATAATCACAACGATGACGAGTATGATTACCAGCTCTGGCATCCCGAATCCGAGCATTTAGCCCCCCGACAATGAAATTAATAAACTTCCTGATATATGCACTTTGCATCAGCAAGGGTTAACCTCCGCGGGTTATTAGCCAGCAGTCTGGTCACCTTCATCACCCCTTCCGCCATTCTCGGAATGGCATCCTTGGGCACGTGCAGCTCGCGAAGCGTTCTTGGGAGCTTCAGATCGATAATCAGCTCCTCAAGCAGACGAATCCCGGCCTCAGCCAGCACCTTGACATCAGTGGAAGAAATATCCGGGCAGAGCAGCTTGCCCAATGCGGCAAACTTCTGCAGGTTGGCGATCATATTGAACCGGAGTACAGCGCAGAGCATGACTGCGTTTGAGACCCCATGGGGCACATGAAATTCACCTCCCAATGGGTAGGCAAAAGCATGGACAGCCGTCACCCCGGCGTTTGCAAATGCCTGCCCCGCCAGCAGACTACCTTCAAGCATGTTCATGCGAGCTTCAATATTATAGCCATTGGCCCAGGCGCTGCGGATGTTGGCAACGACCAGTTCAATTGCCCGCACTGCCAGGTGGTCAGTCATCGGGGTGGCATTCACTGAAGTGTAGGCCTCAACAGCATGGATCAACGCATCAATGCCGCTTGCGGCTGTCGCCCCCGGCGGCAGGGAAAGGGTAAGTTCCGGGTCGAGAATAGCTGTTTCGGGGAAGAGGAAGTCCGAGACGACCCCCTTCTTCAGATTTTCCTGCTGGTCTGTCAGTATGACGATTGGGGTAACTTCGCTGCCGGTACCGGCTGACGTCGGAATGAGAATTTTTGGCACTCCGGCTTTTTCCACCAGATTTATACCGATCAGTTGCGACAGAGGTTTTTCACTGGTTAACAGTACAGAAACAACTTTTGCGACATCCATGGCCGAGCCGCCGCCAAGACCGATGATCAGGTCGCAGCCTGCCTCCTGCGCCAGCGACAGACATTCGTCTATCGTCTCAAGGGGCGGTTCGGGCGGCACTTTTCCGTAGACAGAAACCGATGCCACATTCCCTTCCAGCAGCTGTAGCACCTGGTCGCAGATTCCTGCGCCGACAATCCCTTCGTCGGTAAGAATGAATACTCTATTGCCACCGAGGAGCCTGATTTCATCGGGGAGTGTTTTGATAGCCCCCACACCTGAGACAATTTTCCCGGTAGTTTTAAAATAACTGATCTTACAGTTCATGATCTTCTCCTGTGGTGGTCATACTGCCAGATATTTCTTCTTCACGTCGTCGTCCTGCCTGAAAGATGCAACATCAGCCTGGTACACAATGTGCCCCTTGTCGATGATGACAACCCGGTCGGCAACAGCCATGCAGAACTTGATATTCTGTTCAGACAGCAAAATAGTGGTACCAAGTTCCTTGATCTTGAGGACAAGGTCTTTCAGAACCTTGACCATTACCGGGCTTAACCCTTCGGTCGGCTCGTCGAGCAGCAGTATTTCCGGATTACCCATTAATGTGCGAGCAATGGTGAGCATCTGCTGCTCACCGCCGGACATGGTTCCGGCTGGCTTATCCTGATAATCTAGCAGAATAGGAAAGTATTCGTAGATCTGTTCAAGATTCCAGTAGCCGTGGCGACCGCTTGAAGTGCCGAGCAGAAGATTGTCCTTGACGGTAAGATCGCCAAAGATGCGGCGATCCTCGGGCACAAGGCCGATGCCGAGTCTGGCTGCGTGGTATGGTTTCAGCCCGTTTATCTCCTTTCCGTTGAAGATGACCTTGCCTTCTTTCGGCGGCACCAGCATGACAATGCTTTTAAAAGTAGTTGTTTTTCCAGCGCCGTTTCTCCCCATGAGACAGAATGTCTCGCCCTTTTTTACGGAAAAATTGACATCGAAGAGGATATGGCTTTTGCCATAGTAACTGTGAATATTTTGTACAAGCAGCGTTTCATGCATGATCAGAGCACCTCATGGCCAAGATAGGCGTCAATGACAGCCGGATTTTTCTGAATCTCTTCGGCGTTCCCCTCAGCAATCAGTTCGCCATGAACCAGCACCCGGATAATGTCGGCAATACCGAACACCATATCCATGTCGTGTTCGACAAAGACAGTGGTCAGTTTGAATTCTTCATGAATATTACGAATCATATGAGTCATTTTGACCCTTTCATCCGGTGACATGCCTGCTGTAGGCTCATCAAGAAGCAGCAGCTTTGGTTTCATGGTGAGGGCAATGGCAATATCCAGCACCTTCTGATCGCCATGGGAAAGCTCAAACGCTTTCAGCTTTTCTTTGCCGCTCAGGCCGAGCTTTTCGAGTATGAAGTGACAGTGTTCGGCGACATCTTTGTAAACTCGCCTGTTGGTGAAAAAGTTGCCGTTCTTGCCATGGTACGCCAGGGCGGCAAGGTAGAGATTGTCATAAACGGTTTCATCAATAAACAGGCTGGCAACCTGAAAAGCTCTTACAATACCCATCTTGACGAGTATTTCCGGATCTTTTCCGGTAATATCCAGACCATCGAAAAAGATGTTGCCATTGTCCGGTGCAATGTAACCGGTAATTTGGTTAAACAGGGTGGTTTTTCCGGCGCCGTTCGGACCGATAATGGCGGTTAGCTCCCCCTGTTCAATCCCCATGGAGATGTTTCTTGAAACATGCAGACCGCCAAAGTGTTTGTTTACGTTTCTGAGTTCAAGGGTTGTCAAACTGGCCTCCTTTTTTCGCGAACAATCCTGCGAAGTGCCGTGAAACACCGACAATACCCTTCGGAAACAGCAGCACTACAGTAATCATGATGATCCCGATCACAAAGGACCAGTATTCAGTTGAACGGCCAATGACATCTTCCAGTAGAATAAACACCGCAACACCGATAAGAGGACCAAAGAAGCTGCGCATCCCACCAAGTATAGTCATCAGGATGATACTTCCAGACATAGTCCAGACAAGCATGTCCGGATGGATGCTTTTATCGATGCCAGCGTAGAGACCACCAGCAATTGCCGTGAAACTGGATGAGATCATGTAGGCAAACAGCTTATGGCGAAAGACATTCAGTCCGATGAAACTGATGCGGATAGGATTTTGCCTGATACCCTTGAGGACTGAGCCGAAAGGGGAACGGTCAAGTCGCCAGAGGAGATAAATACAGATTGATACGATCACAAGCGCAAAGATGTAGTAATTCCGTCCTCCCATATTTAGGATATCCGGCTTTGGAATTGCTTGAATTCCATCATCGCCGCCGGTAAAGCTGGACCATTTAACACAAATTCCCCAAGCCAGCTGGGCGAATGCCAGAGTCAGCATGGTGAAATAGACTTCAGACAAACGCAGGCTCAATACCCCCAATACAGCAGACAGAGCAAGAGCTGCAACCGGAGCTATCAGCAGCGCCCAGAGGAAGAAATCTGCTCCAAAGCTCTTGGCCATCATACCGGTTATATAGGCTCCCAGTCCGTAAAAGATTGCCTGTCCGAAAGACAACAACCCGGTGGTGCCGAAAAGAACGTTGAAGGCAATGGCAAAGAGACCTAGGATTATAATTTGCGAAGCAACATGGATAGAATGGTCGCTGCCGGCAAAAATCATGCTGACAAAGATCACAAAATAGGCCAGCCATGGCGCCATTTCTGTCAGTTTAGTTTTCATATTTTTTTCCTCCCTTTTTCGCGGGAGAACAGCCCTTTCGGTTTAAAAATCAGCACTACTATCATTACGGCAAAACTGAGCAGAGAGGCCCATTGGGGCATCCAGAGTATCCCGAATGCGTTTACTTCTCCGATAAGCAAAGCGGCAAACAAAGCTCCCCAAAAGTTGCCCAGACCACCTATGACAACGACAATCAGTGAATCTATGATGACCTCTACACCTGAACCTGGCGCAACAGTCCGCAACGGGGCGGCCATGGCTCCCGCCAGGCCGCCCATAGCAGTTGCAACACCAAAAACGAGACTCATGACCAAAGAAACATTTACCCCCAGCATGCCAACCATCTGGGTATCTGTGGAAGCAGCCTGTATGATCTTGCCGGTTTTTGTCCGGCTGAGCACATACCACGCTGCGACAACTATCACCAGACCAAGAACGATGATGAACAGGTTGAAGGTCGGTATGGTGACTTGCCCGAAGTCCAGGGATCCGGCCAGGGAATCAGGTTTGGAAATAGTCTTGTAAGCCGGTCCCCATATATACTTGACCGCATCGTCGAGAATCAGGATGAAGGCATACGTAAGCAGTATCTGGAAAGCGCCCTCTTCCTCGCGACCGGCAATTCTCCTGATAAAGCAGATCTCAAGCAGCATCCCAACAAGCCCTGCACCGAGCGCGGCAGCAACAGCTCCAATCCAGAAATTCTCGAACATGGAGATAGCCTGATAGCTGAAATAGGCGCCGAGCATGTAGAAGGAACCATGGGCAAAGTTGAAGACCTTGGCCACTCCGAAAATCAGTGTCAGACCACTTGCCACCAGGAACAGAAGCATCGCCACTGACAGACCGCCAAAAAACTGGGAAATAAAAATTTCAAAAGTCATGCAGGATACTCCGCTACTTCTTCTTGGTCTTGATCAGGATATCAATATACTCCTGAGTAGGCATAATTTTGTCGGCAGGATAGACTTTGAACTTGCCAAGCATGTACTTGGCCGGTGCAAACTTGTCATTTTTAACTGTCACGCCTATTGCCTGTGCCTGAACCATCTGATGGGTCTTCGGATCGATGTAGGAGGCAAATCCTTTCGGGTCTTCAGGCAGTCTTACCTTCATCCCTTCCATTGCCTTGATCAGAGCTTCGGTATCATCGGCATTACCAACCTTCTTGATTGCCTCAGCAATCGCCAGAATTCCGGCATAGGCACCTTCCGCGGCATATGATGGATATCTTCCGGTTGCCTTCTTGAATTTTGCCACAAAATCCTTGTTCTCCTTGGTCTCAGGCCAGTTATTGTGATGACGGGCAGACATGATCAAACCTTCAGGGCACTCGGCGCCGAGGGTGGAGAATACTTCGTAGTTGCCGCCGCCATCGGGATGGAAATATTTCATCTTCTTGAAAAGACCATATGCCTTTGCCTGCTTGATGAATGCCACTGTGTCCCCGCCCCAGAAGCCTGAAACAAGCACATCCGGCTGCGCCTTTATGATGGCGGTTATATAAGATGTGTAGTCAGGCTCGTAAAGCTTTGGCCAGAATTCGCCCACCATTTCGTACTGTACTCCAAGCTTGCCGAGGGAGTACTTGAGTTCCGCTATCTGATCCCTGCCATAGGCATAGTCAGGACCAATGTAAGCGATTTTTTTTGCCCCTTTCATCTCATCCTTCATGTAAAGGGCGCCTGCCGCCATTGACTGATAGGTGTTGTTACTCACCCGGAAATAGTACTTCTGGAAGGCATTGGCGGTGAGATCGGTGGCAGCATGGTCGGTGCCGACAAAGATGGTCTTGTACTCCTTGCTCACCTCGGTAACGGCCAGAGCCGCACCGGAAGAGACAACCCCATAGAGGAACTTCACCTTGTCCTCGGTTATATACCGCTTGGCCAGGGTAACTGCCAGCGCAGGCTTGCTCTGGTCATCAGTGACAATAACATCGAGTTTTTTCCCGCCTGGAAGCCCTTTGGCATTTACCTCTGCAAGTGCAATTTTTATTGCTGCCTCCGAATCCTGGCCATACAGTCCACCTCTGCCTGACATGGGATAGAGCGCACCGATCTTGATGGTTTCTGCTGCAAAACTGACAGCAGAGGTTAAACAGAGCAACATGGATGATACAAATGCGACAACTTTTCGTTTCATTGTAAACCTCCCTTTATGGTGTACTGCACTTTGGTCAATCTGATTATGATCTGCTACGGCTCCCCTAACTCTGACCCTGACCCTCCCTCAGGGAGAAGGCAATAATAACCAAGGCACTGCGAAAGATTGATGCTATTCAGATTAGTCAACAACTGCTCTGCCCACATTGAGCTTAAAGCCCATCCCCTGGCAATAACCCTTCCAGCTCCGACTCGAAGATCTCCCAGACCCTTTTCTGAAGTTCTGCAATAAACTCCCGTGTGGCAATATTGGGGAGTTTGATATTCGGGTTCGGCTGCTCCCACACTTCAGCAGGAAGGGTGTATTCGGATTTTTCATACCCCTGTCTGAGCTCAAGGGCTAGTCCGAGCAAAAATGCCCGGCGCACAGCTGCTGACAGATCCTCGGTGGTTAGTTCAAGGTTGAATTCGCTCTTGAGGCAATCAACTACCATCTGGGTGCAGATCCCTTTGGTAATATCAAAAAACTTGCAGAGACCGATCATGTCGAAGCCTACGATCTGCAGTTTTGTCCCCGTGATCCCTTCTACCCATGAATCCATGTCCGACTTCCCTTCGCGGGTAAGTAGCCCGTAAGTTGCCATTGACATGTGGCCGCCGGCAATGGCCCAGCCGTAGCCGGGATTGGTCTCGGGCTGGTAGGCGGGGAGTTCGAGCCCTTTGACATGATATGCGTAGGAGGTCTCGCCAGTGCTCTCGGAGAGCCGCTTGGAGCCTCTGCCGATTTCTGGCAGCTTGCCATGTCCGGCCAGGTCGATGAGCTCCTTTATTTTTGCGAAATCTCCGAAGGTAGCTCCGTTCAACAGCGGCTTTTCCGGATGCCTTTCGTTGTAGGAGAGCAGATAAGAGATAGTGACGCCAAGAGATATGGAGTCCATACCGTAGTTGTCGCTGAGATGGATTAATTTTGCTGCCTGACCGGCGTCATGGATGCCGATGTTGGTGCCGAGCAGGTTGAGGGGTTCGTAGTCGAATTTGGCGAGGAAAGGGCCACTTGTGCCGTCTGCTCTCTTTTCGTGGATATTGTTGTGGCAGGTGATGCCGCAGCGCATGCAGGCCTGGGATTTGATGTTGTACTGTTTCTCTACGTTCTCACGGAAAAGCCTCTTCGGCAGATCCCCATTTTGTGGACGGAAGTTGTTGGTAGGGACGGCATGAAAGGCCTGAAGAACATCGTAGGCAGCCCAGGTGCCTCCACCGCCGCCACGGTTGATGGGCTGCAGCCTTGCCGAACCGCCACCTTTGACTACGTTGATATTCACTTTCTGAACTTCCGGAGTCAGGGGTTTGATCTTGTCGCTGCTCTGGGCTACGAGGGCGAGGATGTTCTTGTACCCCATAAGGCTCCCCATGCCGCCGCGACCGGCAAAGCGCATCTTGTCCTCGCCTGATTTGAGCTGGTTGTCTGTGGAAAGAGCCACTGCTCCCATATAAACATTTTCCCAGTTCTCTCCCGCCTGACCTATTGTGGCGAAGTGGGCGCCGCTGTACTCTTTCTGCAATACCATCATCTTTTCGTGGCTGGTGAGGCCAATAAGGTGGTCTGCTGCCTTCAGCTCTACTCTGGGGCCATCGGGAGTTTCGCTGATTACAACATAGAGCGGCTTTTCAGAGCGGTTCTCGAAGATGAGCTCATCAAGGCCGGTCCATTTGAATTTGGCGCCGAAGTTGCCGCTCCCCGTTGACCACATCGCCCCAGGCAGACCTTTTTTCGACTCCTTGATCGGGCTGAAACCGGAGAAGTAGGTACGCATGCCGGTCATGGCGCTGCTGCCTGTCAAGATCCCTGTGTTTACGATGAGCGGATTCTCTTCGCAGTATGCATTACTGATTTTTCGCCTGGCAAGAATCTGGAATGAGCGGCCAAACCCGCCAAGGATCTCCTCCAGATTTCCACAAGGG
>VEOV01000312.1 GCA_012026855.1 Geobacter sp. | reverse complement strand
AACGCCGACGAAGGGGACCCAGGCGCTTTCATGGACCGCTCGATTCTTGAGGGCGACCCGTTCTGCATCATCGAGGGGATGATGATTGCCGCTTACGCCATTGGTTGCTACTACGGTTATGTGTATGTCCGTGCCGAGTATCCGCTGGCCATTCAGCGTCTGCAGCACGCCATCGACATTTGTCACGAAAAAGGCTGGCTCGGCAAGAATATCCAGGGTTGGGGCTTCGATTTCGACATGCGCATCAAGATGGGCGCCGGTGCCTTCGTTTGCGGTGAAGAGACTGCACTGATGGCTTCCATTGAAGGCGAACGCGGTATGCCGCGGCCAAGACCGCCGTTTCCGGCAGTCAAGGGCCTCTGGGCCAAACCTACCAACATCAACAACGTTGAAACTTTTGCCAACGTACGTCACATCATCAACAAAGGTTCTGAATGGTACGCCTCTCTAGGTACTGACACAACTAAGGGAACCAAAATCTTTGCTGTCACCGGCAAGGTAAAGCACACTGGTCTGGTAGAAGTGCCGGCTGGTATGACCGTGCGGGACGTTATTTACAATGTTTGCGGTGGTATCGCCAATAATAGAAAATTCAAGGCTGTTCAGGCCGGCGGTCCTTCCGGTGGCTGTATCCCTTCCGAAGTTCTCGATACGCCTGTAGATTATGATTCTCTTATTAAGGCTGGCGCCATGATGGGCTCTGGTGGTCTTGTTGTTATGGATGAGACTACCTGCATGGTAGACGTTGCCCGATTCTTTCTCAGTTTTACCAAGATGGAATCATGCGGTAAATGTGTGCCCTGCCGGATCGGCCTGAAAGCCATGCTTGACATCCTTGAGAAGATTACCGAAGGGCGTGGCAAACCGGAAGATATCGAAACCCTGCTGGAGATGGGGGCAACGATCAAGAAGGCGTCGCTGTGCGGTCTCGGTCAGACTGCGCCAAATCCGATTCTTTCCACTATCAAGTATTTCCGTCATGAATATGAAGCGCATATCAATGAAAAACGCTGTCCGTCCAATTGCTGCAAGGAGCTGCTCCTTTGGCAGGTGGTTGAAGACAAGTGCGTGAAGTGTGGCGCGTGTCTGAAAGCATGTCCGGTTGATGCTATTGTCTGGGAAAAGGGGCAGACTGCCTATCTGGACAAGGAAAAATGCACTAAGTGCAAGTCCTGCTATGATGCCTGCCGTTTCATGGCAATCGAGTAACAGTTTCACCTGAGAAATCCTGAGGGAGACAGAGGTCGAGATGGTTAATCTTACTATAGATGACAAGCAGGTTTCGGTAGCGCCTGAGGCGACAATTTACGATGCAGCCAAGGCGGTTGGCATAAGAATTCCAATTCTGTGTCATGACAAGAAACTGCATCCTTTTGGCGGTTGCCGCATGTGTCTGGTTGAAGTGGAGCAGATGAAGGGACGCTTGATTCCTGCCTGTACCACCCCCGTATCAGAAGGGATGATTGTCCGGACAATGACAGATGAGATTGTCAAGGCGCGCAAGCTGGTTCTTGAGCTGCTTCTGCTCAAACACCCTCTTGACTGTCCGGTATGTGACGCAGCAGGTGATTGCGATCTGCAGAACCTGACCTTTGAATACAAGGTTGAGAAAAACCATTTTACCGATGAGAAATTTCGCTGGGAAATTGATTACGAGAACCCTCTTATCGAGCGCGATCAGAACCGTTGTATTCATTGCGGTAAATGTTCACGTATTTGCGATGAAATAGTATCTTTCGGGGCTTACTCCTTTGTTAACCGTGGTATCGAAGCAAAAATCGGCACTCCTTTTGACGAGAAGCTCGACTGTGAATATTGCGGTTCCTGCATCTCTGTCTGTCCTGTAGGTGCGCTGCTTGCCAGACCGTTCAAATTCAAGGCTCGCTGGTGGGCTCTCAACAAAGTAAAATCGGTCTGTTCTTACTGTGGCACCGGTTGCCAACTCACCCTGGGTGTCAAGGACGACAAGGTTCTGACCACCGTTTACGATGAAGATCAGGGTTTTCACAATGGTCAACTATGCAATCGTGGCAGATTCGGCTACCAGTTCATCAACAGTGAGAAGCGTCTCAAGACCCCGTTGATCAGGAAAAATGGCTCCCTTGTTCCTGCTTCCTGGGAAGAGGCTTTGTCACTGGTAACTGCAAAAATCAGCGAGCAAAAATCTGTTGATGCTTCAACTGTTGCAGCTCTGGTTACGCCGCGTCTCACCAATGAAGAGCTGCTTCTCACGAAAAAGTTTTTCAATGGCGTTGTGGGCACCGACAGCATTGACCACTCAGCTGGTTATGCCCACGCTGCTTTGACTGAGGGATTGAAGGAAAGCTTCGGCATCACAGCTTCGCCATCTGAAATCACTGATATCCAGAAAACCAATCTGCTGCTGGTTGTAAAATCTGATGCCTATGAGACCCATCCGGTTATCGGTTTCGAGATAAATCTCGGTGTCAAGCGCAAGGGTGTTGACCTCCGGATAGTTTCCGACAAGTCTGGCAAGCTTACCAAGTTGCCGGATGCAAAAAAATACATCCATAAACCCGGGGCTGAACTGCTTCTGGTTAATGCTCTCGCCAAGACCATCATTGATGCAGGACTGGCTGACACGGCTGCAGCCGGTTTTGAAGAGCTTAAATCAGCGCTGGCCACGGTTTCAATTGCTCAGGCAGCGGCTTCAACCGGCGTCTCCGCAGAGCTGATATCATCACTTGCCATTGATTACGCCAAGGCTGAAAAAGCCTTGATCCTGCTGCCCATCGGCTTGGGATACCCTGGCCATGGCAAGGACCTTGCCCAGGCGCTTGCCAATCTTGCCATTCTTACCGGCAAAATCGGCAAAGAGGGTTGTGGCATCCTTGTGATGGGTGAGAAGAATAACAGCCAGGGTGCTGCCGACCTCGGTATTTACCCGTCCGCCGGCGGTCGCAATGCCGGAGCGATTATCGATGGCTGTGCCAGTGGCGCTGTAAAGCTGCTCTATATTGTCGGTGAAAACCCGGTCGTCTCCTATCCGGACAGGGCAAAGACAGAGAAGGCTCTTGATGCAGTGCCATTCCTTGTTGTTCAGGATCTCTTCCTTACCGAAACAGCCCAAATGGCTGATGTTGTCCTGCCTGCCAAATCTTTTGCCGAGAAATGCGGCACATTCACCAGTGTTGGTCGCAACGTGCAGCGGATCAGAAAAGCGATCAAGGCTGTCGGCCAATCAAGAAGTGACAAAGAGATCTTTGCCGAGCTCATTGCCGGTATTTCTGGCGCAAAAGTTGTCACTGATGCTGCCGAGTTGTTTAAAGAGATAGCGGCAACGACTCAAGGCTATGCCGGGCTTGAGTTTGACAAGCTGACAGATGCCGGCTGCGTTTATCCGGTAGCACTGAGCCCAAGACTTGTACCTGTGAATGCCGCTGTACCAGCTGCAGAGGAGGGTAAATTTGCCTTGCTTACGGGTAGTGCCCTGTACCACTGCGGCACCTTGTCACTTTTCGGTGAAGGGCCGATGCTGGTCTGTCCTGAGCAGTACCTCGAGCTTGGCCGCAGTGACGCCGCCAAACTCGGCATCAAGGATGGCGATACGGTTAAAGTCAAATCTGCAGCTGGTGAATTAACTCTTGCGGCCAAGGTAACAGTACGGATGCCTGAAGGCGTTGTTTTCGCGCCTTATCATTTCGAGGCTGCTTCGATTAATCGTGTGGCAATCGGCGCACCGGTAACATACGTATCAATCAGTAAATAACGAATCTTCACTAAAGAGCTAACTTTCTGGAAGAGGGGAAGAGGATAGTATGGAAATTTTAGGACTACCGCTCATATTTTACGGAGCAATGATACTCAAGGTGCTGGTGGCGTTTGTCTTTGTTCTTCTAACCGTTGCCTATGCTACTTTTGCCGAGCGGAAAATCATCGGTCATATGCAGGTCAGGATCGGACCCAACAGGGTTGGGCCCAAAGGTCTTCTGCAGCCGATCGCAGACGGTATCAAGCTCTTCTTCAAGGAAGAGATTATTCCGGCTGAGGCGAGCAAGTTTGCCTTTGTTCTGGCACCGCTGGTTGCTCTGATCCCAGCGTTCATCTCCTTTGCAGTCATCCCGTTTGGTGACTCCATAGAGGTAATGGGCTACAAGATTCCTCTGCAGATTGCTGCTTTTTCCGACAAGGCCGGCACTGTATTTGATCTTAATATCGGCGTGCTTTACATCCTGGGTATGGCTTCTCTCGGGGTCTACGGTATTGTTCTGGCCGGTTGGTCATCAAACAGCAAGTACTCGCTACTTGGCGGGCTGCGGGCCTCGGCACAGATGATCTCTTACGAACTGGCGGCTGGCCTTACCATTGTCTGCGTATTCATGGTTTCCCAGTCTCTCTCACTGCAGGCGATCGTTGCCGATCAAGGTGGGCTCTTTGGCTGGTACATAATCCGCAATCCGTTCATGTTCGTCGCCGGTGTTATCTTCTTCATCTGCTCGCTGGCCGAAATCAACAGGACACCGTTTGACCTTCCTGAAGCTGAGACGGAGCTTGTCTCCGGTTTCTGTACAGAATATTCCAGTATGAAGTACGCCATGTTCTTCATGGCAGAGTATGCCAATATGGTTACTGTCTGTGCAGTAACAACAACACTATTCCTTGGTGGCTGGCATGGTCCTTTGCCGCCTGTACTGAACTTCATCGCCAAAGTATATTTCCTGATGTTTATCTGTATGTGGGTTCGTGCCACCTACCCGCGCTACCGTTATGATCAGTTGATGAAGCTTGGGTGGAAATGCTTTCTGCCGCTGGCGCTGTTCCTGATCATGGGCAACGCAATCTGGTTAACACTGTTCAAGTAGAATTAATAACTTCCCGACTGAATCTGTGGAGAGGATACGCATATGATTGCACCCCTGATTAACGGACTGATGATAACACTGAAGCATCTCTTCAAAAAGCCGATTACGCTTCAGTACCCGGAGGAAAAGCCGGCAGTTGCACCTAACTTTAGAGGTCTGCATACTCTTAAGGTTTCTCACAACAATGCTAAATGTGTCGCCTGTTACCTCTGCCCGACTGTCTGCCCGGCAAAGTGCATTACAGTTGAGGCTGGTGAGGATGCTAATCATGACAAGTTTGCAGCGAAATATGAGATTGACATGCTTCGCTGCATCTTCTGCGGCTACTGCGTCGAAGCCTGCCCGGTCGATGCTCTTGGCATGACACAGACTTTTGAGCTGGCAAACTACACGCGCGCAGATTTCGTATTTACTAAAGAACGACTGCTAGAAAAAAGATAAAGGAGCAGCAATGGAAATCTTGTTTTTCGGCCTAGTGGCTGCGATAGCCATCATCTCCAGCATACTGGTGATAACCAACAAGAACCCGATCAACAGCGCACTGTCGCTCATCTTGACATTCTTCTGTCTTGCCACACTGTATGTCATGCTTGAAGCGCCTTTTATGGCCGCTATACAGATCATCGTCTATGCTGGCGCCATCATGGTTCTGATAGTCTTTGTTATCATGCTGCTCAATATCAGATCTGAGGCTGGCGGAAGAACCAATCATGCGCGCTTTCTTGGCAGCATGACCGGTGTTCTCTTGCTGATCCTGACATGGACGGTAATCGGCAAATCGTCACTGACCGGTGCGAAGGGAGCTATCGACTCTGCCATGATTGCCAAGGTCGGTCACACAGAGCTGATCGGCAAGTCACTCTTCACCGAATTCCTGCTGCCGTTCGAGATTACCTCAGTGCTGCTGCTGGCAGCGATTGTCGGTGCAGTTGTTCTCTCCAAGAAAAAACTGTAGAAGTCAGGAGATACTGAAATGCTTTCAATCAACGCTTACCTCATACTCAGCGCAATTCTCTTTGCCATAGGGACTATCGGCGTACTGACCCGCAGAAATGCAATCGTCATCTTCATGTGTGTCGAGATGATGCTCAATGCGGTCAATCTGACTTTCATCGCTTTTTCCAAATATCTTGGCAACCTGGATGGACAGATCTTTGTTTTCTTTGTCATGACTGTTGCCGCTGCAGAAGCAGCTGTCGGCCTGGCATTGATGATCGCCTTCTTCAAGAACAGAGAGTCCATCGACGTTGAAGATATGAATCTGCTGAAGTGGTAGTCCTGGCAGAGTTGCAAACGAATCATTTTACTCAAGGAGTCCGTAATGCTTGACAATGTATGGCTCATACCTCTCTTTCCTCTGATCGGCTTTCTGATCAACGGCTTCTTCGGCAAGAAGATCAAAAACGAGACGATCATCGGCGCAATTGGTACCGGTGCGATATTCTGTTCGTTTATCGTCTCCTGTGGCATTCTGATGGAGCTGGTTGGATTGTCTCCTGAAAAGAGAGTATTCGAAAAGGTAATGTTTACCTGGATTCAGGCCGGCAATTTCAAGGCAGACATGGCATTCCTTGTGGATCCGCTATCCGCTGTCATGATCATGGTTGTTACCGGGGTAGGTACTCTTATCCACCTCTACTCGATAGGTTATATGCATGGTGAAGAGGGTTTCTATCGCTTCTTCGCCTATCTTAACCTGTTCTGCATGTCCATGCTGCTGCTTGTTCTCGGCGCCAACATGCTGGTCATGTTCATCGGCTGGGAGGGCGTTGGTCTCTGTTCCTACCTCCTGATCGGTTACTACTTCGAGAAGAAGTCCGCTGGTGACGCTGCCAAGAAAGCATTCGTCATGAACCGGGTCGGTGACTTCGGTTTCCTTATCGGTCTTTTTACCCTCTTCTGGTGGTTCGGCAGCAATGCCAATATCTGGACGATTAACTTCATGGAGATCAAGGCTGCTTCCCACCTTCTTCCCTACGGCGGCGTAGTAACTATTGCAACCCTTTGCTTTTTTGTCGGTGCAACCGGCAAATCAGCCCAGATTCCGCTGTACACCTGGCTGCCTGATGCGATGGAAGGCCCAACCCCGGTATCTGCCCTCATTCATGCTGCCACCATGGTTACTGCCGGTGTTTACATGATCGGCCGGATGAGCTTTGTTTTTATCAAAGCGCCTGAGACCATGATGGTCGTTGCGGTGGTTGGTGCTGCTACTGCCATATTTGCGGCCACGATCGGTACTGCCCAGAATGACATCAAACGCGTACTGGCTTACTCAACTGTTTCACAGCTTGGCTTCATGTTCTTGGCAATGGGCGTTGGCGCCTTCACTGCCGGTATTTTCCACCTGATGACCCATGCCTTTTTCAAAGCCTGCATGTTCCTTGGTTCCGGTTCGGTTATCCACGCCATGCACCATGCCTTGCATCATGGCCATCTGCATGATGATCCACAGGATATGCGCAACATGGGTGGCTTGCGCAAGAACATGCCGATCACCTTTATCACTTTCTTTGTGTCAACTCTGGCCATTGCCGGTATCTTCCCGTTCTCCGGTTTCTTCTCCAAGGACGAGATCCTCTGGCAGGCATTTTCTAATCCGTTCCATGGTAACCTCAATATTCTGCTTTGGGGTACCGGTGCAATTGCTGCCTGTTTCACCGCATTCTACATGTTCCGCCTGGTGTTCATGACCTTCTTTGGTGAGTGCCGTATTAACTCCAAGGTTAAAGATCATCTCCATGAGTCACCGCTGGTTATTACCATCCCGCTGATGGTTCTCGGCTTCTTGGCCACGGTTGGCGGTTTCATCGGTATGCCCAAGGTCATGGGGGCACTGCCTAACTACTTTGAGCACTGGCTTGATCCTGTCTTTGAACTTGCCAGCGAGTACGGCAAGACCTATGCCCATAGTGGCGCTCACTACAGTCACGCCCTTGAATGGGGCTTGATGGGCGGTTCTATCTGTATCGCCGTTGTCGGCATTTTGATAGCATTTACTCTCTATGTTAAAAATACCGGTGCTCCGGAGAAGTTTGTGTCCACTTTCCCTGCCCTGCACCGTGCGGTTTACAACAAATGGTATATCGATGAACTTTACGATTTCCTCTTCGTCAACCCTTGCAAATCGTTCGGCAACCTCCTCTGGAAGGGTTTCGATGTAGTGATAGTTGATGGTGTAGTAAACGGGACCGCAAAACTTGTCATGGGCTTCAGTGCTGCTCTCAGAGGGCTCCAGTCCGGCTATACACACAACTATGCCATGGGCATGGCTCTTGGTGTTGTGGCAATCCTTGCATTTTACGTGTTCCGCTAAGCGACTTTGACTGTTGAGATAATAAAGGAGCAGATTCAATGAATGAAGTCATTCTCAGCCTGATAACCTTTCTCCCACTTGCGGGGGTCTTCCTGCTGTTGTTTATCCCGAGCGAGAACAAGGGACTTCTGAGAGGGTTCACCCTTGCAGTGACAGTTGTGACATTCCTTGCGTCACTGCCGCTGGTTACCGGTTTTGTAACCAATGCCGACTATCAGTTCGTCATGAAGATGCCGTGGATTCAGGCTGGCCCCTTCAAAATGAATTACCATGTCGGTATCGACGGTATCAGTCTTTGGCTGGTTATGCTTACCACATTCATTATGCCGATTGCCGTCCTCTCTACCTGGCATGCTGTTGAGGAGAAGGTCAAAGGCTACATGGCCTGTCTGCTGTTGCTTCAGGTCGGTATGCTCGGGGCATTCATTTCGCTCGACCTGTTCCTCTTCTACATTTTCTGGGAAGTAATGCTGATCCCGATGTACTTCATCATCGGCATCTGGGGCGGCAAAAACCGCATCTACGCCGCAGTAAAGTTCTTTATCTATACAATGGTCGGCTCGCTGCTCATGCTTGTTGCTCTGATCGCCCTCTATTTTAAGGGCATGGCCACAGGCGCGCCTGATTTCAGTCTGGTCAATTTCTTCGGTATGAATCTTGACCCGGCTACCCAGACCTGGATGTTCCTGGCCTTTGCATTGGCCTTTGCCATCAAGGTGCCGATGTTTCCATTGCACACATGGTTGCCTGATGCCCATACGGAAGCGCCTACTGCCGGCTCGGTAATTTTGGCAGCCGTTCTGCTGAAGATGGGTACCTACGGTTATGTCCGCTTTGCCATGCCGCTTTTTCCCCAGGCTACCGAGAGATTCACTCCGCTGATTGCCACGCTGTCGGTAATCGGCATCATCTACGCTTCACTGGTCGCCATGGTCCAGGAGGATGTCAAGAAACTGGTTGCCTACTCTTCGGTAGCGCACCTCGGTTTCGTCATGCTTGGTGTCTTTGCCCTCAACCAGATGGGTCTGCAGGGTGGTATGCTGCAGATGCTCAATCACGGGGTATCTACCGGCGCGCTCTTCCTTATCGTCGGCATCATTTACGAACGCCGGCATACACGTCTCATTACTGATTTCGGCGGGCTTTCCAAGCAGATGCCGGTATTTGCGACCATCTTCATGATCGTCACCTTCTCATCCATCGGCCTCCCAGGAACCAACGGTTTTGTCGGCGAGTTCCTCGTGCTGCTGGGTGCCTTCGAGAGCAATCTGCGCTGGTATGCAATTATTGCTTCCAGTGGCGTAATCCTGTCAGCCGTTTACATGCTCTGGATGTTCCAAAGGGTCATGTTCGGCAAGCTTGACAACCCCAAGAACCAGAAGCTGGAGGATCTCAACAGCAGAGAGATCGCCATCATGGTGCCGCTGATTTTCCTGATTTTCTTCATGGGATTTTACCCCAAGCCGTTTATCGATAAGATGACACCTGCCCTCGACAAGGTTATCACTCAGACCAGGTTGACAAAGCCGGTTGCTGCACAGCCGCAGATGCTGCCGGCAGCAATGCCTCATGAACAGCCGGGTTTGGAGTCCCCAGCGATGCCTGCAGGGCAGCCGGCCATGCCAGGTGCAATGCCGGCTGGACATCCTGCAATGCCGGGCGCTATGCCTGCGGGGCATCCGAAGTAATAACGAGTTACATTTCCGCTAATAAGAACCGGAGGAGATAGATGGAAAACATTGTTATTCCAGCGATAAACATGGCTGTGATAGCGCCTGAGGTGATACTTTCACTCTTTGCGATGGCACTGCTTCTGATCAACGTCTTTGTAAAAGGGGAGAGCAAGGCATATCTTGGTTACCTCAGTATTGCAGGAATCGTGGTTACCCTCTTTTCAGTTGTTTCAGGATGGGGTTGCCCTGCTGAAGGGTTCAGCGGAACGATTGTACAGGATAACTTTGCCATATTCTTCAAGGTGATTTTCCTGATAGCTGCTGCAATGAGCATTCTGATCACTGACAGATACCTTGAACGTGAGGGCTGTAATCAGGGTGAAATTTACCCGCTGATACTGTTTGCCACAGTCGGTATGATGCTTATGGCAGCCGGTACTGACCTCATGACCATCTTCCTTGGTCTGGAGGTGCTGTCGGTTTCTCTTTACATCCTGGCAGGGTTTAACCGCGGGTCGCTCAAGTCAAATGAGGCAGGTCTGAAATACTTCCTCCTCGGCGCATTCTCGACCGGTTTCCTGCTTTACGGTATGGCACTGACCTACGGCGCAACCGGTACTACCAAGGTCGCCAAAATTGCCGCGTTCATAGCGCAAGCCGGAATCAATTCATCCAATCTTATGCTGCTTGCCGGCATGCTGCTGATGGCCACCGGTTTCGCTTTCAAGGTAGCTGCTGCGCCGTTCCACATGTGGACACCTGATGTTTACGAAGGTGCACCGACACCGATGACCGCCTTCATGTCGGTCGGGCCGAAAGCAGCCGGTTTTGCTGCCTTCCTGCGTGTGTTCCTCGTAGCGCTACCTGCTCTTAAGGCTGAGTGGACCTGGCTTGTCTGGGTGCTGGCTGTGCTCACCATGACTATTGGTAACATTACGGCGCTTTATCAGCAGAACATCAAAAGAATGCTTGCTTACTCTTCCATTGCCCACGCAGGTTATGTTCTGGTTGGTTTTGTTGCTGGCAATGCCGTCGGGACTGCCGGTATCCTGTTCTACATGCTTTCGTACGCATTCATGAACATCGGTGCCTTTGCCATCATTATCCTTGTTGGTAAAAAGGGTGAGGAAAACAATAATGTCTCCGATTATGCAGGATTCGGTTACAAACACCCGATTCTTGGCATTGCCATGTGCATCTTCCTGTTCTCTCTCGCCGGCATTCCGCCAGCAGCCGGTTTTATCGGCAAGTTCTACCTTTTCTCCGGAGCCATTCAGGCTGGTTATATCTGGCTTGCGGTAATTGGGGTTCTGAACAGTGCGGCATCGGTTTATTACTACCTCAGAGTAATGGTTTTCATGTACTTCAAAGAGTCGACTGAGGAGTTTGGTTGGGTCAAGCTTTCACCGGCATTTATTCTCTGCCTGTTGATTGCTGTTGCCGGTGTTCTGATCCCCGGCGTACTGCCAGGGGTATTCCTCGATCTCGCTCAGAAAGCTTTGTTTATGTAGTTTGGTCTGGATAAACCGAATCAGCCCCGCTGCCAGAGCAGTGGGGCTTTTTTGTGTATTGACTCTTATAGGCGTGACTGTTAGGATTTCTCGTTTGCAATTAATATCATGGACCAATAATGCAACTTCAAGGTGAAATTTTCAGAGAAAACTCCCTTCCCAAGGGGGTAACCGACTTTCTCCCGGAACAGGCTGAGAGTATTACCCGCATCGAGGCGATGTTGGGCAGCACTTTTGAATTGTGGGGGTTTAAAAAAATCATTCCTCCACTGCTTGAGTTCGAAGAAATGCTTGCCATCGGTGTTGATGAAGCGCTTCGTGAAAAGTCTTTCCGTTTTGAGGACAGGCAGAGTAACCGGCTTATTGCAATTCCACCGGATATTACCCCCCAGGTGGCACGTATCGAAGCAATGCGCATGAATGGCTATCCTCTGCCCCACAGACTCTACTATAACGGTAGGGTGCTCAGGCATGTGCAGTCTCAATCCGGCAGAAGCCGGGAGATTTTTCAGTCAGGAGTAGAACTTATCGGTCTTGACTCTCCGGAAGCCGATGCCGAGATGATTGCCATGTCTGCCGAAGTACTGCAAAAACTCGGCTTTGACTCATTTAAAATTGATCTTGGTCAGGTTGAGTTTTATCGCGGCATTATGTCGGAATTACCGCTCAACCAGAGTGCTGTACTGAATATTCAGGAGGCTGTTGGCAAGAAGGATGTCTCGACAGTTACGTCGCTTCTGGAAAAACTGGCCATTTCTGATCGGGCAAAAAATGAAATCTGCGCACTGCCGAGAATGTTCGGCGGCATTGAGGTTCTCGAAAAAGCTGCTGCAAGCGTCACAAACGACAGATCCAGGCGAGCGCTGGAAAATCTGGTCAAGGTTGTCGAGATTCTGGCTATCCACGGGATTGCCGGGCAATTGACGATTGACCTTGGGGAGATCCGCGGGCTGTCGTATCATAGCGGTGTCACGTTTGAAGGCTTTGTGCCGCAAGTTGGCGAACCGGTATGCGGTGGCGGCAGATATGACGGCCTGATGGGGCGCTATGGAAAAGAGCTCCCGGCAACCGGATTTGCATTCAATATTCTTGCTCTGCTGCAGGCAACGGAGAAGAACGGTACCTTGAAGCCTGCAGAGCGGCTTTCATTTCTGATATTCAATAACAGGGCTGACCGCTGTGCTGCACTACAGCTGGCATCTTCACTGAGGTCCCAGGGTTATCCGGTTACCCGGGACATCATCAGGCGTGACCTTGAGCAATCAATGCAGTATGCAGAACGATCTGCCATCAGCCATATTGTGGTTGTCCCGGCTGAAGATGGGCAGTCAGGCAAACTGCAGATCATTCGGGTTGCAGATCGGGCAACGCGGGATATCCCGCTTCCGGAAATGATTGAGTCGCTGTCCGCTGAGCGGATTGCAGATATTTTTCAGTAACAAGTAAAGCCGTTTACAAGGAGATAAAAATGGCCAACGTGGTTGTGATTGGCGCCCAGTGGGGCGATGAAGGGAAAGGAAAGGTTGTCGATATTTATACCGAGCATGCTGACAACGTTGTACGGTATCAGGGTGGTAACAATGCCGGCCATACGCTGGTTGTGGGTGATGAGAAAGTAGTTCTCCACCTAATCCCTTCAGGAATATTGCACGAAGGCAAGCGGTGCATCATTGGGAACGGCGTTGTGCTTGATCCGGAGGTGTTTATCCGGGAGATTACCAATCTCAAGGCCAAGGGTAAAATGAAGGATGATTCGGTGCTCCGCCTGAGTGAAGGTCTCCATATCATCATGCCGTATCACAAAAGAATCGATATTGCCCGTGAGACCAGAAGCGGCGATAAGAAAATTGGGACTACCGGTCGCGGCATCGGTCCGGCCTATGAAGATAAGATTGGCCGGCGCGGTATCAGGCTGTGCGACCTTCTGGACAGCGAGATCTTTGCCCGGAAGCTTGCCGAAGCTCTGGAAGAGAAGAATTTCCTGCTGGAGAAATTCCTCGGCGACAAGCCATTCACTTTTGAGGAGATCTTTACCGAGTATTCTGCTTACGCCGAGACTCTGCGCAAATATGTGGCCGATACCAGCCTCATGCTGCATAAGGAGGTAAAGGCCGGTCGCAATATCCTTTTTGAGGGCGCACAAGGGACGCTGCTTGATGTTGACCATGGCACCTATCCGTTTGTCACCTCTTCATCCACCTGCTCCGGCGGAGCATGCACAGGTACTGGGGTAAGCCCCAGGGAAATACACGAGATCGTCGGCATCTCCAAGGCGTACGTTACCCGTGTTGGCAGCGGACCCTTCCCCACTGAGCTACTTGACGATACCGGCGAGAGAATGCGTCAGGCCGGCAATGAATTCGGTTCAACCACTGGCAGACCGCGCCGCTGCGGCTGGTTTGATGCAGTGGTGCTTCGCTATGCGGTCAGGGTAAACGGCCTTACCGGTGTTGCCATAACCAAGCTAGACGTTCTTGATGGCTTTGATTCGATCAAAATCTGTACCGGTTACCGCTACAAGGATCAGGTAATCACCGAGATTCCGGCCACACTCGATGTTTTCGCTGCCTGTGAGCCGATTTATGAAGAGATGCCGGGCTGGAAGTGCAACATCACGGCCGCAAAAAGTTTCGCAGACCTGCCTGAAAATGCGCAGAAATACGTGAGACGTCTCGAAGAACTGATTGAGTGCGAAATTGTCATGGTTTCTGTCGGCCCGCGCCGGGACGAAACAATTTCCCTGCGCAACCCTTTTTCAGGCAAGTAGGATAAAAAAAGCTTGACGCCAAAAAATAATTTTGGTATTCAATATTTCTTGTTTAGCGAGCCGCTAGCTCAGTAGGTAGAGCACCTGACTTTTAATCAGGTGGTCGTTGGTTCGATCCCAACGCGGCTCACCATAGAAATCAGGGGGTTACAGATTTGATCTGTAACCCCTTTTCTTTTCCTCGGGCAATCCACGGGGCGTTTACTCCTCAAACTTGTCACTAGCTGTCGAGTATGCTCATTCCGTTGCCCCAAAAAGGCAGCTTGGGTAGGCTGCTGCTCCTTCCGAAGCCCTGTTCAGATTGACAATCTGCAATTCTGGGTTAAAATTCTGATTCAAAAATAGCCATGCTGGAGTCAAAACATGACCACCCCGGCTGAACTTTATCCCTTTGTAATCTACAGCGTCATCACTGTCATCATTGTCGCCGGACTGCTATTGGCGGCCAGATTCCTTGGCAACGGCACTACCAATCAGAACAAGCGGCTCCCCTACGAATCAGGGATAATCCCTTCCGGTTCGGCACGTCTGGCGACCAATGTGCCGTTCTACCTTGTGGCGATTTTTTTCATTGTCTTTGATGTGGAAACTGCTTTTATCTTTACCTGGGCTATTGCCTGGCAGGAATTGGGGCTGGCCGGTCTGCTGCATATTACATTTTTCATTATGGCACTCATGGCCGGCCTGGTCTGGATCTGGATGAAGGGGGGGCTGGAATGGGGCCCTTCCGCCGGGAGGAGCAAGCCAGGCGTAAGTCTACGTGATTGATCGCGTGACGTAGCAGTGCTGCGCCGCCGCACAATCCTTTGGCAGCCTTGATCGTGCAAAAAACCAATGTTCCCGGTTATGCCTGTATTTAAGAGAGACATATGTCCGAAACAGAAACCCCCGACAACATACTGCTTACCAACCTGGACGACCTGATCAACTGGGGACGGGCAAACTCGCTCTGGCCGATGTTTTTTGGGCTCTCCTGCTGTTTCGTCGAGATGATGACTTCCTTTACCTCCCGTTACGATGTTTCCCGTTTTGGAGCCGAGGTGCTGCGTGGTACTCCGCGGGAGGCCGACTTGATGGTAATCGCCGGCACGGTGTTCAAGAAGATGGCGCCATCGATTCTTCGTCTCTATGACCAGATGGCCGAGCCGAAATGGGTTATGGCCATGGGGAGCTGTGCAAACTCCGGCGGTATGTATGATGTCTACAGCGTGGTGCAGGGAGTCAACCAGATAATTCCGGTGGATGTCTACGTGCCGGGCTGTCCTCCCCGCCCGGAGGCATTCATGCAGGGGCTGATGCTGCTGCAGGAGAAGATCCGTCTCCATGAACGACCGGCTCGACCGGTGCTGCACCTTGTCGGCGGTTCGCAGGGGACAACCGGCCCGGTACTGGTGGACGGCCTGTCGAAGAGTTCGGATACACGGGGCACCGGCATGCAGGGGACAGCCATCAGGGGGGTGTCAGTTGGCCATCCAAAGGCCTATCTGCCGCGGGCCGATGAAATGTGGCGGCCACCTGCAAAAGCCCAAGTCTATCCGGATTTTGGCCTTCAGGCGGAGCTGGCACAGCTCTTTGGCCCTCAGGTGAGACACTCTGCCAGCGCAACCGACATGCTGACCTTCCATCTGCCGGCCGACCAGCTGCCTGCGGTGGTCAGTCATCTGCAGAGCCGCACCACTGCTCCTTTCCGCCGTCTTGAGGATATTGCCGCCGTTGACAACTCCTGCCGCAGGGAGAGGGGGGCGCAGGGCGATTTTACCGTCAACTATCATCTGCTCAATTTTGATATACCCGGCTATGTCAGGCTCAAGGTCGATCTCAATGGCGCCAATCCAGTAGTGCCGTCCTTGACGGGCGTCTTTCCGGCCGCCAGTTGGTACGAACGGGAAGTGTTCGACATGTATGGCATCGGCTTCAGCGGACACGGCAACCTGCGGCGCATTCTCATGCCCCACGACTGGGAAGGCTATCCGCTGCGCAAGGAGCATCCCTTCAGGGCAACGGAGATGGCCGCGTATACGACTGACGATGCCCGCAGACACGATGCCTTGCCTGCAGAGGATTTCTTTGCAGAACAGGATGCCGAAACGCTCATCCTTAACCTCGGGCCGCAACATCCAGGCACCCATGGCATTATCCGCTGTATTCTCAAGCTTTCCGGGGAAGAGATTGTCGATGTCGATTTCGATATCGGCTATCACCACCGCGGTGCGGAGAAGATTGCCGAGCGGCAGAGCTGGCACCAGTTCCTCCCCTATACCGATCGGATCGATTATCTCTCCGGAGTGCAGAATAACCTGGCCTATGTGAATTCGGTGGAAAAACTCTGCAGTATCGCTGTCCCCGAACGGGCTGAGGTGATCCGGGTAATGCTGGCGGAGCTGTTCCGGCTGGCCAATCATCTGGTCTGGCTCGGCACCTATACTGCTGACATCGGTGCCATGACCCCTGTTTTTTACACCTTTACCGACCGGGAGAAGATTTTCGACATCGTCGAGCTGATCACCGGCGGCCGGATGCATCCGGCCTGGTTCCGGATCGGCGGGGTGGCTGAAGACCTGCCGGAGGGGTGGGAAGCCGCCGTCAAGGAGCTGCTGAACTGGCTGCCGCCGCGGTTGATGGAATACCGGGCGCTGCTGGAGAAAAATCCGATCTTTCGCGCCCGCCTCAAGGGGGTTGGCGCGATCACGCTGGACGACGCCCTGGCCTGGGGGATTTCCGGGCCAAATCTGCGTGCCTGCGGCTTTGAGTGGGATCTGCGCCGGAAAATGCCTTACTGCGGCTATGAACGTTTTGACTTCGATATTCCGACTGCCGAGGGGGGCGATTGTCTGGCCCGTTACCAGGTACGGATGGCGGAAATGGAGCAGTCGCTGCGCATCATCCGCCAGTGTCTGGATAATATGCCGTCAGGCCGCTGGCTGACCGCTGACAGCCGTTTCGTCCTCCCCCAGAAGAAGGCTGCCCTGAATGATATTGAGTCGCTGATTCACCATTTTGTCAACAGCACCCGCGGCATGAGTCCGCCGCACGGGGAGAACTATGCTGCCATCGAGGCACCGAAAGGCGAGAACGGTTATTTTGCCGTTTCTGACGGGCTTTCCACCCCGTACCGGCTGCGGATCAAGACCCCCAGCTTTCCCCATATCCAGGCGTTGCCGGTGATGAGCCGCGGCTGGCTGCTGGGGGATTTTCTGGCGATACTTGGCTCTATCGATTTTGTGTTAGCTGACCTGGACAGGTAATGGAAACGCACACTTTTCCGCAATATCTGCGTAAGTCTTCAGGATCGCTTGTGCGGCGTAGCGCTGCTACGCCTCCGCGCAATCCCTTGACAGCCTTGATCTTGCGATAAATTGAGCGTTTCAGGTTAAAAGGTAAACAATGATCCCGAAATCTCTTGAGAGTGAACTTCAAGCCCGTGTCGCCCATGCCATCACCCCCCGAGAGGCTGCTGTGGACGTGATGAAGGCATTGCAGGTTCATTACGGCTGGCTGACCGACGAAGCGGTTGCTGAGGCGGCAGAGTTGCTCGGGCTTGCCACTTTGCAGGTGGAGGAGCTGGCAACTTTTTACGAGATGATCTACCGGAGACCGGTCGGGAAAAAGGTCATCCACGTCTGCGATTCCATTGCCTGTTGGACACTGGCCGGGGAGACGCTGCTGCAGCAGCTGGCAGAGCGCTTGGGGATAAATGTCGGAGAAACAACAGCAGATGGCTGTTTCACCCTGCTCCCCTGCTGCTGTCTCGGCAACTGCACCGAAGCGCCGACCATGATGGTCGGTGACAACATCTATAACAGGCTCACGCTCCAGACCGCTCTGGTCTATATTGAAGGTGAACGCAGGCTGATCGAAGGAGGATTGAGATGAGATACGGTATTTTGCTGATCCTGTTGTTGCTGCCCCTGACGGCTGCCAGTGGTGCCCAGAATGGCGGCAAAGCCGATTTCGAGATGTTCTGTTCCGGCTGCCATCCCGACGGCGGTAATGCGATCAATCCGGCCAAGACGCTGCGCAAGATGGACCGGGAGGCAAACGGGGTCAAAACAGCCGCCGATATTGTCAGGATAATGCGCAAGCCGGGCCAGGGGATGAGGGCCTACACGAAAGATGATATTTCCAACAAGCGGGCCAAGGCGCTGGCCGAGTACGTGTTGAAAACCTTCTGATCATGGGACCGCTGCTGTTTCGACATAACCGCCCTGGCCGGGTGGTGACCTTTGGAGAGTATCAGGAGGGTGGCGGTTTTGCCGCTCTGACCAAGGCGCTGCAGGAGTATTCCCCCGGGCAGGTGCAGCAGACGGTGATCGACTCCGGGCTGCGCGGCCGGGGCGGGGCCGGCTTTCCGACCGGCCGGAAATGGTCGTTCGTGCCCCGTGATCTGCCCGGTCCGCGCTGGCTGATCTGCAACTGCGACGAGATGGAGCCTGGCACCTGCAAGGACCGGATCCTGCTGGAGGCCAATCCGTACTCCCTGGTGGAAGGGATGGTCCTGGCCTGCTACGCCATCGGTGTCCGCCACGCCTTCATCTTCATCCGCCGCGGCTACGAACAGGCGGCTGCCAACCTGCAGCGGGCTCTCGCTGAAGCCAGGGAAGCCGGTCTGCTCGGCAGCAATATCAATGGCAGCGATTTCAGCTGCGATATCGAGGTCCACCTTTCCGCCGGGCGTTACATCTGCGGTGAAGAGACCGCCCTGATGAACGCCCTGGAGGGGAAGCGGGCCAATCCCCGGGCCAAACCGCCGTTCCCGGCGGTGAAAGGGCTCTGGGGCGGGCCGACGGTGGTGAACAATGTCGAGAGCCTGGCCAACATCCCGGATATCATCCTCAACGGCGCCGACTGGTTCAAATCACTGGCGCGCATTCCTGCTGCTGCCGGAACCAAGCTTTTCAGCATCAGCGGCCATGTGCAACAGCCGGCCTGCGTCGAACTGCCGCTGGGTGTGCCGCTGGGCGAGCTGATTGACACTGCCTGCGGCGGCATGCGCTCCGGGAGCAGCTTCAAGTCCTGCCTGCCCGGCGGGGCGTCGACCCCATACCTGACCAGGGAGCACTGGGACCTGCCCCTTGATTTCGACACGGTGGCTGCTGCCGGCTCCCGCCTCGGTACCGGCGGTTTGGTGGTTTTCGATCAGGACACCTGCATGGTAAGGGCAACCCTCAATCTGGTCCGCTTCTATGCCCGGGAATCGTGCGGCTGGTGCACCCCGTGCCGGGAAGGGCTGCCATACGTGGTAAACATGCTCCAGAAGATCGAGGCGGGTGAGGGGAGCATGGAGCATATCGCCATACTGCAGGATCATGTGAAATACCTGAACTACGCCTTTTGCGCCCTGGCTCCAGGGGCCATGGGGCCGGTGGAAGGGCTGCTGCGCCACTTTGAAGGCGAACTGCTGGAACATGTCATCGGGCAGAAATGCCCGTACAAGAGAGCTTGAATGCCTAAACTGATTATCGACGACATAGCTCTTGAAGTTGCCGAGGGGACCAATATCCTGGAAGCCGCCAAAACTGTGGGCATCACCATCCCCCATTTCTGCTGGCACCCGGCGCTGGGCAAGGCCGGTGCCTGCCGGGCCTGCGCGGTCAAGGTTGTCGACGGGCCGGCAAAGGGGCTGCAGATGTCCTGTATGGTGCCGGTGCAGGAGGGGATGGTGGTCTCGACCACTGACCCTGAGGCAGTGGCGATGCGGCGCCATGTCATCGAGTGGCTGATGCTCAACCACCCCCATGACTGCCCGGTCTGTGACGAGGGGGGGGAGTGTCTGCTACAGGATTTTACCATTGCCGGTGGTCATTCTCTTCGCCGCTACGATGGGGCCAAGCGTACCCATCTGAACCAGGATCTTGGCCCCTTTATCGAGCATGAAATGAACCGCTGCATCCAGTGCTATCGCTGCGTCCGCTTCTATCAGGAGTTTGCCGGCGGCAGCGATTTCGGCGTCATGGGGAGCGCCGGCAAGGTCTACTTCGGCAGGTTCAGCGATGGCCAACTGGAGTCCCCCTACAGCGGCAATCTTGTCGACATCTGCCCGACCGGTGTTTTTACCGACAAGACGGCCCGTTTCCGGGGCCGCTACTGGGATTACGACATGGCTCCCTCCGTCTGCCCGGAATGCTCCCTTGGCTGCAACAGTGTGCCGGTGGCCCGCTACCGGGAGCTGCTCAAGGTGACGGCGCGGCGCAACGACAGGGTCAACGGCTGGTTTATCTGCGACCGGGGGCGCTTTACCGCCAGAAAGGTCAACGACTGGCAACGGCCCCGCACTGTCATGGCAAACGGTAACGAGGTGGCCTGGCAAGAAGCCTTGGAGATGCTCTGTCAGCGGGTTAAAAGCCTGCCTCCGGGAAGCATTGCCCTGGTCGGCTCCGGCAGGCTGGCACTGGAAGGGGGCGCACTGCTGCCGCAGCTGGCAACGGCGCTACAGGCAGGCTCCCTGTCATATTTCATCGGCGAGCAGGCAGCGACTGCCGCAGCAGCGGCAGTTGGCGGGTT
>VEOV01000345.1 GCA_012026855.1 Geobacter sp. | reverse complement strand
CTGGCGATAAGCAACGGCCTGCTTGGAAAGGTCATCGTAGATAATCAGAGCATGCTTGCCGCTGTCGCGGAAGAACTCGCCCATGGTAACGCCGGTGTAAGGAGCGATGAACTGCAGCGGAGCCGACTCGGAAGCGGTCGCGGCAACGACGATGGTGTAATCCATGGCGCCGTGCTCGGTGAGCTTGGAAACGACCTGGGCGACAGTGGAGCGCTTCTGGCCGATAGCAACGTAGATACAGACAACATCGCCACCCTTCTGGTTGATGACGGTGTCGATGGCAACAGCAGTCTTGCCGGTCTGACGGTCGCCGATGATGAGCTCACGCTGACCACGCCCGATTGGTACCATGGAGTCGATAGCCTTGAGGCCGGTCTGCATCGGCTCGTGAACAGATTTCCGGGCAACGATGCCAGGAGCCTTGATCTCGACCTTGCTGTAGGTATCGGTGTTGATCGGGCCTTTGCCGTCGATCGGCTGGCCGATAGCATCAACTACCCGACCGATGAGGGCCGTACCAACCGGAACCTCAACGATTCTGCCGGTACGCTTTACAGTCGAACCTTCCTTGATGTTATCGTTGTCCTCGCCGAGAATAGCGGCGCCGACGTTGTCCTCTTCAAGGTTGAGTACCATGCCGGACAGACCGCCGGGGAACTCAAGCAGCTCGCCTGCCATTGCCTTGTCAAGTCCGTGGATACGGGCAATACCGTCACCAACAGAGATAATGGTACCGGTTTCGGCAACTTCTACCTCTTTGCCATAACCTTTGATCTGCTTCTTGATAATTTCGCTGATTTCTTCGGCTCGGATTTCCATAGGATCATCTCACCCCTTCTGTAATATATCTTCAATTCTGGTCAACTGTGTTTTAACACTGCCATCAAGAACCTTGTCGCCTATCTTGGTAACCACACCGCCGATGAGCTCAGGATCAATCTTAACTGTCATTATGGCTTTCTTGCCGGTGCTCTTCTCAAGCACAGACTTGATCTCGGCAATCTGGGCATCGCCCAGTGCCAGAGCTGAGGTAATTACCGGACGGACAACCCCGGAAAGCTCGTCAGCCAGGATGCTGTAACAGGAGAAAATTGCCGGCAGGCAGGTCATACGGTTTCTCTCCTGCAGCAGCAGCAGGAAATTCCGGATGGTACCCGAAAGCGCCAGTCTGTCAGCAACATCTTTCAAGGTATCAAGCTTGGCATCGATGCCGTAAGCCGGGTTGGATAGGAGTGAACCAAGCTCGGGGTGCGCAGTAAAAAGCGCTTCCACCTTTGCCAGCTCACCATGAAATTTCTCCACGGCACTCTCTTCAGCCGCCAGCTGAACAAGCGCCTTGGCGTAACGACGTGCTATAGCGTTCGCGCTCAATGTAATTCCACCACCTTGGTAAGATATTCTCCAACCAGACGATCCTGGTCATCAGCCTTCATATTGGCCTTCAGAGTCTGCTCGGCAAGCTGGACAGCAAGACGTGAAGCCTCTTCGCGCAGCTCGGTACGGGCCCTTACTATCTCCTGATCAGCCAGAACCTTGGCCTGATCCTTGATCTTTTCGGCAGCAACTTTAGCTTCGGCAACGATTCTGGCCTTTTCTGCCAGGCCGTCCTCACGGATCAGCTTCTGCAGCTCTTCGGTCTCTTTGTTTGCCTGGGCAAGCTTGGCATTGTACTCGGCAAATTTCTTTTCGGCAGCAGCCTTGAGCTCGTCTGCTTCGCGCAACGCCTTGTCAATGCCTGCCTGACGGTCTGCCAGGGCCTTTTTCATGTCTGCTTTCTTGACAGCCCAGACCATGATGAGCACCAGCGCAGCAAAGTCGATGCAGCGCCACATGAAGTCTTTCCACTGGGCAGCGCCACCATGGCCGCCACCGTGGGCTCCGCCTTCACCGCCGGAGGCGAATCCGAACGATGCCAGAGCAATAATCAGAATAATCTGGGCGCCTGCTGCTATTGCCGGCTTGCGCATAAAATCGATACAGCGCTTCATATTACAAGCTCCTCCCCAGAACCTTCTCGCAGATATCAACAGAGAGCCCCTTGGCCTGCTCCTGCAGCAAAACTCTTGCTGCAGCCGCTTCCTTGGCCACCCTGTCCCTGATTGTTGCCAATGTATCAGCTGCTTCCTTGCGGGCAGCATCAAGAATGACCGCCTCTTCAGCCTGGGCCTCTTTTACCAGAACGCCACGCTCGTCGGAAGCACCGCTCTTCATTTCCTTAAGGCGAGCATCATACTCGGCCATTTTTGCCTGAACATCCTGATCGACAGCCTCTGCCCGGCTTTTGGCCTCGGCAATGCGCCCCTGGCGCTCGGCGAGAACTTTTCTTATCGGCTTATACAGTAGTATGTTAAGCACCAGGATCAGAATCAGAAAGTTGATAAGCTGAATCACAAATGCCAGATCTACATTAATCACGCTGCCACCTCTCGTCAGGCAAGAAATTGTATACTGCATACACGAATAGGGGGAAAACAGTGCCCCCTGAGCTAAAGCACAAAATAGCTACCACAAGGCTATTTCGCTGTCAAGCATTTTTGCCCGAAGATTAAATCCCCAGCAGGTCGATTATCCTGGAAAGTTCGTCCCTGCCGCTGTAGCTGATCACGATTTTACCGCATCTGCCGCCCGATTTGATCTCGACCCGGGATTGAAATCTTTTTTTCAACAATTCGACAAGATCGGCAACATCCCTGTCCTGCACCGCGGCCCCCTTTTTGGCAGGCGGATTCTTGAGCCGCTTGACCAGCGCTTCGGCGCCGCGCACGCTCAACTGCTTCTTGACGATCTCTTCCCGGGCCTTACGGAGCAGGTCCGGCTGTTCCAAAGAAAGAATTGCCCTGGCATGCCCCATGGAAAGCTTTTCTGTGATGAGGTCGCGCTGGATATCATCGGGGAGCTTCAGCAGGCGCAGCGAGTTGGCCACGGTCGAGCGGGCCTTGCCGACCCGTTTTGCCAGCTCTTCCTGGGACAGGTCGATTTTCTCCATCAGGGTGCGGTAAGCCTGGGCCTCTTCAATGGCGTTCAGGTCTTCACGCTGGATATTTTCGATGAGAGCCATCTCCAGGGCAGTGTCCTCTGACACATTCTGGATAACAACCGGCACCTCGTGCAAACCGGCCTTCTGCGCAGCCCGCCAGCGTCTTTCACCGGCAATGATCTCGTAGTGATTCCCCTTGCGGATCACCACCAACGGCTGGATGACCCCTTTCTCCCGGATGGAGGCCGCCAGTTCCTCCAGCTTCTCCGAGGTAAAGGTCTTGCGCGGCTGCCCTTTGTTCGGCTTGATATCCTCAATCGGACAGATGAAGTAGCTGGTCTGCTCCTTCTCCACCACCGGGAGCAGCGCCCCCATACCCTTGCCGAGGCCGGTTTTCTTAATCATCTGCCCCTCCGCGCCGCATCAGTTCGCTGGCCAGCTCAAGATAGGCAACTGCCCCGCGCGATGCAATATCGTAAAGGATTATCGGCCTGCCGTGACTGGGAGCTTCGGAAAGCCTGACATTTCGAGGGATAACGGTATCGAACACCTGCCCGCTGAAGTGTGTGCGGATCTCTTCCTGCACCTGCCGGGAGAGATTGTTTCTGCCGTCGTACATGGTGAGGAGAATGCCTTCCAGCGTGAGCCGCTGATTCAGGCCCTTCTGCACCAGGCCGATGGTCCTGATAATCTGGGAGAGGCCCTCCATGGCGTAAAACTCCGCCTGGAGCGGTACAATAACAGAGTCGGCAGCTGTCAGGGCGTTTATGGTCAGCAGCCCGAGAGACGGCGGGCAGTCGATGATGACGAAATCGTACCGGTCTCTCAGGGAAGCGATGATTTTCTTGAGCTTGTTTTCACGTTCAGGGAGCTCGATCAGTTCAATCTCGGCTCCGGCAAGATCCGGAGTGGCCGGAATTATCTGCAAAGAGGCAAGTTCCGTCGGCAGAATCAGATCTGCCGGATTTTCATCATTGATGAGCAGGTCATAGACGCTGCTCTTGAGCGTGCTCTTCTCCACCCCGACACCGCTGGTGGCATTTCCCTGCGGATCGACATCGACCAGCAGGACTTTCTTCTCGGCTGCGGCCAGGGATGCTGCAAGATTGACAGCAGTAGTCGTTTTCCCGACCCCGCCCTTCTGATTGGCAATACAGATCACTCTGGACATATTACTTTGTATTCCCCGGGGGATAATCTTGGACAGCTAGCAAGTGGTGAAAACTAGCATAAATGAGTGCAGGTGAAAAGGTTTTTCCGGTTCAGCGGAGCTAAAGACTAAAAAGGCTCCCAAAGAGAGCCTTTTTAGATAAAAACTGTTTTTGCCGGCATTATTTGGCGGGATAGAAATCGACCAGGCCGAAACCGTACCTTGAATGCTGGGAAGCATGGGTGTTGGGATAGAGGGTAAAGAGCCACCCCTTGAACACATCCTGGCCATTCTCGGTGATATGTACCTGCACAGCTGGATTTTTGGGCATATTGGAACTAGAAGTAAGGGATGTCCCCTCCATGATAAAATGGGGCAAAAAGGTTTCAACCTTGATAACGAGGTTGGTATCGTTAATCTTCATGGTTTTACCGATTTCAATGACAACAAAACCTTCCTTGTTTTTCTCCTTGTCCATAATGCTGAGTTTAACGGCTTTCCATTTACCTTTGACACTGGCAGGCACAGTAACTTCGGTCTGCTTCCTGACCACATTGTCATTGGCAGATGATGCCCCTTGATCCGGCTTTTTCGGCTCTTCCTTTGCCTTGCAGCCGAATATAACTATGGGAAGGGAGATGCCAAGTAAAACAGCTAGTAAATGCTTGCGAGACATCGATACTCCTGAATGGACAGATCACCCCGCGTAACATGTTCATTAAGCGGCAGTTTGTATTTTATACCAGAAATTCTTGCCGCTGTCATCAATGAATTGGCACGGCCTGCAACTGAGCAGCCCCTGCCGGCTTACATCTTGTGACCGCCATGTCCTCCGCCAGACCCCTTCTCCCCCTGCTCGCCTTCAGCGGCACGCAAAACCTCAGCAAATGTTGCCAGCTTGCCACCGTTCTTTTTGACAAACTTTTCGGCGCTGCTCTTTTCCGCAAAAGCCCATTTGGCAACCGGTGTCATCACCCCTCTCACACTGCCACCGATCACCCAGGTTGCTGTCCTGGCGTCGATCAGCTTCTTTGAGTCATAATCGCCAACTTCAGTTTTTTTCACCTCTCTGCCGGCGTTAGCCTTGAGGTCGATGGCAACACAGTTAATGCTGCAGGTTCCCGTGGTGCCGTCCTTGTAGGTGATGAGCATCCGGCTATGGGCAAATTTCGTCCGGTTCATGCCGCAATGCTTGCAGTCTGCCGGAGCTTCCACCTTTGTGTCAGCTGCAAAGCAGACAGCAGCCACAACCAGCATCACCAGCGTTGTTACAAGAATGAATCTTTTCATGGATGTTACCTCTCTTGGAATTTTTCACGAAGTTTACCCAGAGGTGCGGTATCTGTCCAGCACCCGATAAATCAAAAGCTCATCTGCGACGGGATTGCGGCTCGGCATCCTCTCCGGCAACGGCCAAAACCGATTGCCAGTCAGCCAGAACCCCGCCGTTGGCAGCAATAAAAGCGTCAGCGCCTGCTTGCGTTGCAAAGGCCCATTTCGGCCGCTGTGTCCT
>VEOV01000109.1 GCA_012026855.1 Geobacter sp. | reverse complement strand
GGAGGCGCCATTTTTTGTCACGCAAAGCGGACCAGTTCAGCCATATCTCTTACCGCTCGTTCTAGACCGACAAGAACGGCCCGCGAAATGATCGAATGGCCAATGTTGAACTCATCGATCCCCCTGATGGCGGTAATCCTTTTAATGTTTGCGTAATTAAGTCCGTGGCCTGCATTTACACCCAAGCCGAGTTTCAAAGCCAGCTTGACACCGTTCTCAATCCTTATCAACTCGTCTTCGGAACTCTTCCAATCTAGAGCATCTGCAAAGAGCCCGGTATGAATTTCGATATAGTCAGCACCGACTTTATCGGCGGCCTTGATCTGGTCCGGATCGGCATCAATAAAGAGTGAAACCGGGATGCCGTCATTGCGCAGCCTGTCTACTGCCGACCTGACCAGCTCCATGTTGCAGCGCACGTCCAGCCCCCCTTCAGTGGTCAACTCCAAGCGCTTTTCGGGAACCAGAGTGCACATATCCGGTTTAATTCTCTGGGCAATGGCGACCATCTCATCGGTTGCCGCCATCTCCAGGTTGAGACGAGTCTTGATTGTCTTGCGGAGCAGTTCAAGATCCCGATCCTGAATATGCCGCCTGTCCTCGCGGAGATGAATGGTTATGCCATCCGCACCTGCCAGTTCGGCAATGACGGCAGCCGCCACAGGATCAGGCTCAACGCCGCCACGCGCCTGCCTTAGGGTTGCCACATGGTCAATATTTACTCCGAGTCTAGCCATCCTGCCTCTCCCCGATTGCCTTTTCAACTGCGGCAGCTATATCCTTTGCCCAGCCGGTAATTTCGTATTTATCCTGCCCTTCGATCATAATCCGCAAGAGCGGTTCAGTTCCCGAATACCTGATCAGAATCCTCCCCTCAAGCCCTAGTTTCGCCTCGATGCCCCTCACCAGTGAAGCCACTTCGGGAATTTCCATGATATCCCGCTTTTCAGAAACCCTCACATTTACCAGCACCTGTGGAAGAGGGATCATCACCTCCGCAAGCTCGGAGAGGCTCTTGCCGGTACGGCGGATTATCGCCAGCAGCTGCAGCGCCGAAAGCATGCCGTCCCCGGTGGTGTTATGGTCGAGGAATATCATGTGGCCTGACTGCTCACCGCCAAGATTATAACCTCCGCGGCGCATCTCCTCCACCACATAGCGATCACCTACATCGGTCTTGATCACTTTGCCGCCAGCCTTGCGCATGGCAATATCCAGCCCCATGTTACTCATTACCGTAGCGACCAGCGTGTTTTTGCGTAATTTTTTCTGTTTGATCATGTCAGTTGCACAGATGGCCATGATCTGGTCGCCATCCACCATGTTACCGAACTCATCAACAAATATTACCCGATCGGCATCGCCATCCAGGGCAATGCCAAGATCGGCTCGATGGGCTTTAACCGCCTCACTCATGACTTCCGGGTGCAGTGAACCGCAGCCGGCATTGATATTGGTTCCGTCAGGCTTAATGCCGAGCGGTATGACTTCGGCACCCAACTCGCTAAGTACGGCAGGAGCAACCTTGTAAGCAGCTCCATTGGCGCAGTCCAGCACGATTTTCATGCCGGCAAGATCCAGATCCTTGGGAAATGCGCTCTTCAAAAAGACGACATAGCGACCAGCCGCATCATCAATCCGGTAAGCCTTGCCGACTTCCGTTGCCACTGGCCTGAGCGAATCGATCTTCTCTGAAAAGATGAGATTTTCAATCTTCAGTTCGATCTCGTCAGGGAGCTTGAAACCGTCCTTAAAGAAAAACTTGATGCCATAATCCTGAAAAGGGTTGTGTGAAGCCGAGATGACAACCCCTGCATCGGCCCGCATTGACGAGGTTATATAGGCAATGCCCGGCGTCGGCAGCGGCCCGACCTGAAGGACGTCTACCCCCATGGAACAGATTCCTGCCACAAGGGCATTTTCAATCATATACCCGGACAGCCTCGTATCCTTGCCGATAACAATCCTGTGACGGCGCTTGCCGTTCTTGAACATGTAGGCAGCTGCGCGACCGATCTGCAATGCCATTTCACAGGTCATTGGATAGACGTTGGCAACACCGCGCACACCGTCCGTACCGAAAAGTTTTTTCATAACATCTCCTGTGCTTTATTTCTGCTGACTGATAATAATCTCAAGGCTCCCGGGCGAAAGAGCCAGTAGCTTCAATCCCGGGACAACCTGCAGATGTGAGTCGCTGCTTTTAAGGGTTAAAGCCCCGGCATCTCTTTGGCTCAGGTCAATTTCAACGGTCAAGCCGATTAACTGCTGCCTCAGAAGCAGGGCGCGAACTCCGCCTAGGCGTGCTTTCAGCTCCGGCGGGTTAATTGCCACAGTAAACCCCGATGCAGTGTTAACAGGCTTGAGCTTCACAGCAAACTCATGCTCGTCACCGGTCTCAAGCATTACAAAGAGCCAGAGAACAGCTGCAAACAAGAGTGAAAGCGCCTTAAGCCTAAACCTGGCAAACAGGATGGAGTGCATGGTCATTGCAGCCACCTCGGTTCAATCATCCGCCTGAGGAGCTTGCGTAGTGCCGCTGACTCAAGATTACTGGTAATGTTGCCGCCAGAGACTACAGAAACCGAACCGGTCTCCTCCGAAACCACGATGACCAGTGCATCGACAAGCTCGGTCAGGCCGATGGCAGCCCGGTGCCTGGTGCCAAGCTCCTTGGCAACGTCCGGGTTCTGGGTCAGCGGCAGAAAACATCCAGCCATGGTCAACTTGCCGTGACTGATAATGACTGCTCCATCGTGGATCGGCGAGTATGGCAGAAAAATAGACGAGATCAGTTCACTGGTAACCTTGGCATCTATCTCGGTGCCGACTTCAAGGTACTGCTCAAGTGACATCTCTTTTTCAACAACAATCAAGGCACCATTGCGCCGCTCTGACAGTGAATGGGCCGCATCGGCAAGCTGATCAAGAAGCGCAGCCGATTCATGCTCCTCACTGTCTGCCTCCGGACTTCTGACAAACATCCCCCGACTGAAGGAGAGCAGTGCCCGGCGGATATCGTACTGGAATATCACCACCAGTATCAGAAAAATTGACAGGATAAAGTTGTCGAGCAGCCAGGTGAATGCGATGAAACCGAGAAGTTGGGCGGCAAGGTATGCAATAAGCAAAACCGGCAGAAGGAGCAGAATCCTTACTGCCGTAGACTCCCTGACAAGGCGGAAAAGCAGGTAAATGACGATCGCAACGAGGAGAATGTCAAAAAAAGCTGTCAGGATGTCTGCTTTATGAAGGATACCCTGCATGACTCTCCCTTTTCGGCTACATTATCCCGAGAGCTGAATAGCCCTGACCATATCCACAGTATCACGCACTGCACGAATATCGTGCACCCTGAAGAGCGACGCGCCGTTCATCATTGCTACTGCAACCGAAGCGGTAGTGCCAAAGAGCCTTTCATAAACCCCTCTCCCAAGCACCTTGCCGATAAAAGACTTGCGTGAAGTGCCGATGAGCAGCGGCCTGCCAAGCCTGGCAAACTCGCCGAGACGATGAATGATCTCCAGATTTCCTTCGATGCTCTTGCCAAAACCTATGCCTGGGTCAACCACGACCCTCTCTTTGCTGATACCGGCAAGAACTGCGGCTTCAATGGACGCCTGCAGTGAATCAGAAACCTCGCTGACAATATCGCCGTAACTGGTATTGTCCTGCATGTCACCGGGCCTGCCACGGGTATGCATCAGCACAACCCCGGCATCCGAACCGGCAAGCACATCTTTCATCAAAGGATCGAACCCCATGGCACTGATGTCATTGACGATCTCGACGCCGGCCGCGAGCGCTGCAGAGGCAACATTCGCTTTCCAGGTGTCTATGGAGAGAGGAACCGCAACCCTGCCGGTCAGCCGTTCAATCACCGGCATGACCCGGTCAAGCTCTTCAGCCGCTGACACTTGCGGAGCCCCCGGACGGGTGCTTTCGCCGCCGATATCAATGATGTCAGCCCCATCAGCCGCCATCTGCAATGCCGCGTCAACCGCCGCATCAACCGAGTCATAGCGACTCCCGTCTGAAAAGGAGTCCGGAGTAAGATTGAGAATCCCCATGACACAAGGGTTGTCTGACAGATTGAACTCCCGCCTGCCGAACCGCCAGATCTGGGCTACACCAGTCATCTGCTAGACAGTTGCCTCTTCGGTAACCACCGCAGGCTGCTCAGCCTGCATGATCTCGTCAACCTGCTGACCGGAAAGGTTCTCTTTCTCGATAAGAGCCTTTGAAATCCGGTGCAGAACAGCAACGTTTTCCGTCAGCATCTGTTTTACCCTGGCATAATTTTCGTCCACAATCCGCCTGATCTCCGAGTCAATCTCAACGGCAGTGGCCTCACTGTAGTTTTTCTGCATTGCCATTTCACGGCCAAGGAAGATCTGCTCATCCTTCTTGCCGAAGGATACCGGCCCCATCCTGTCGCTCATCCCCCACTCGCAGACCATCTTGCGGGCCATGTCAGTAGCTCGTTCAATGTCATTGCCAGCGCCGGTAGTCATGGTATTGAAAATGATTTCCTCTGCAGCGCGGCCCCCCATGAGCACGGCGATCCTGTCAAGGAGTGACTCTTTGGTATAACTGTGCTTGTCCTCGATCGGGAGCTGCATGGTTACGCCGAGAGCCCGGCCGCGGGGTATGATGGAAACCTTGTGCACCGGGTCGCTCCCCGGCAGTAGTTTGGCAACCAGGGTATGGCCGGCCTCATGGTAAGCGGTATTTTTCTTCTCCTCCTCGGAGATAACCATGCTGCGCCGCTCGACACCCATGAGTACCTTGTCCTTGGCGTCATCGAAATCGATCATCTCCACCAGCTCCTTGTTGCGTCTGGCCGCGAGAAGAGCCGCTTCATTGACCACATTGGAGAGGTCGGCGCCGGAAAAACCGGGGGTACCGCGAGCCATCAGCTCAAGATCCACATTGCCGGCAAGCGGCACCTTCTTCGCATGAACCTTGAGGATCATTTCGCGGCCTTTGACGTCCGGTCGCGGCACCACCACCTGGCGGTCGAAACGGCCCGGGCGGAGCAGCGCCGGGTCAAGAACATCGGGACGATTGGTCGCAGCGATGAGGATAACCCCTTCATTGGACTCGAAACCGTCCATCTCAACCAGGAGCTGGTTCAGAGTCTGCTCACGCTCGTCATGACCACCGCCAAGACCGGCGCCACGATGACGACCGACAGCGTCAATCTCGTCGATAAAAATAATGCAGGGGGCATTTTTCTTGCCCTGCACAAAGAGGTCACGCACCCTGCTGGCACCGACACCGACGAACATTTCCACAAAGTCGGATCCTGAAATCGAGAAAAACGGAACCCCTGCCTCACCGGCAATTGCCCTGGCCAGCAGCGTCTTCCCTGTCCCCGGAGGGCCCATCAGTAGCACCCCTTTGGGGATCCGTCCACCAAGTTTGGTAAACTTCTTCGGATCCTTGAGGAACTGGATAATCTCTTCGAGCTCTTCCTTGGCCTCTTCGATACCGGCCACGTCTTCGAAGGTCACCTTCCCCTGGGCTTCAGTCAGCAGCTTGGCGCGGCTTTTGCCGAACGACATCGCCTTGCCGCCACCGGCCTGCATCTGACGCATGAAGAAGATCCAGACCCCCACCAGCAGGATCAGCGGAAACCAGGAAATGAAGATGGAGAACCAGGAGAACTTCTCTTCTTCTGGCTTGGCCGACACCTCAACCTTCTTTTCAATCAGGGTGTCGGATATTTTTGCGTCGACCGGGCGGTAGGTCCTGAACTCCTTGCCGTCGGTATATTTACCGATAAGATCGTTGCCGGAGACAACAACCGACTTGACCTTGCCAGCCTCAACAGCAGTGATGAAGTCGCTGTAATTGAGCCTGTCCTGTACCGGTTTCGGCTTGTTGAAGAGATTGAAAAGCAGGATCATCATCAGGCTGATGACCAGCCAAAGAGAGAGATTTTTGTAAAACTGGTTCAATATTGCCCCCTAAAACTATGAATGACAAACCAGCTGCAGTGCCGCAAAGTCTGTTCGTAAATTCATGGAAAATTAGCACAACGGCATCTTTATGACAAGTTTTAAACCCAGCTTATCAGGCCGCATAGGAGATGACCAGCGACTGAGATCTGACACCGTCGCTTTGTCCAGCCACACGGCTAGAAGCCTGCAATCCGCAAACCCAGATTATAGCGTCGTTTTCCAGCAGCAGCGGGGTTCTGCGACGCAGTTCCAGGGGGATTTTCCGGTCAATAAAGAGGTCCTTGAGTTTTTTACTGCCACTCATACCCAAAGGGTTGAACCTGTCCCCTTCCCGGAAATATCGGACCGTAAGCGGCAGGGTCACTGTAGCGGCATCCAGCACCAGGTTATCGGCAGATCCGCCTGCAACAGCACTTTGCAGTCGCTGCACCTGTAAAGTACCGCCACACGGCAGTTCGTAGACACCCGCAGCTTTAATCTCCAGCTGAAAACCAGCCGGAATCGGCACAGTTTCGGCGGTGGTAAAAACAATTTCACCATAAATCCTTTTTACCTTGACCCCGCAGGGGAGAGAAAGTCCGGCGCCGGGTCTGGGTGAAGAGAGCAGAGCCTCAATGGCAGCAATATGCCGGAAGGAAATCCGCCGCAGATCCCCCTTGGCAGCAGCCACCCCTTTGCGAATCAGGCGCAAACGCAAAGCGCGCGACTCGGCAAGCAGGGCGGCAACTGAAGCGACCCCACGTGAATTGGCAACCGTGAACAGCCGTTCAAAAGCCTCAGTTGCCAAAGACTCAAGCAGCTCTTCATCGGCAGCAATAATTTCAGCAGTCTGACTTAAGCAAGTTGCAACGGCAGGATTGAAGCTCTCCAGTGCAGGCATTAGCTCATGCCTGACCCTGTTGCGCAGAAAAGCGGTGTCGGCATTACTGGCATCTTCCCGCCAACTGATCCCCCTCAGGTTCAGATAGTCTTCCAGTTCGCAACGACCGTCGCAGAGCAGTGGCCGCACCAGAGTCCCTGCGACACTTGCCGGACGCATGGCCGAGAGCCCGCTGCCACCGGCGCCGCGCAGCAGGCGTAGCAGAAAAGTCTCGGCCTGATCATCCTGATGGTGCCCAATGGCAATCACCCGGCAGTCGTGCTCCCTGGCAGCATCGCGAAAAAAAGCATACCGGGCCTCCCTGCCGGCCTCCTCAAGGGTAAGCCCGCGCTCCTTGGCAAACAGAGCCACATCAACACGTAACGAAACAAAAGGCAGGTTATAAGCTGCGGCTGTTGCCGCTGCATGCTCTTCGTCACCGTCAGCTTCCAGGCCGCGCAGCATGTGATTCATATGGGCAACAACAAGTTGCAGCCTGAGTTCTGTAAGACTGGCCAGTATGTCCAGCAGCGCCATTGAATCAGCGCCGCCTGACACGGCTACCAGCACCCTGTCACCCCGGACAAAAAGACGATTTTCACGAATATACTCAAGAATTGTTCTGCGCAACGGCTTCAAGCAAGACCCCGCAAAAGTAGGAATATGACTGGACGCATCCTACTGGATTGCAAAAATTTATGGTAGAGTAAATTCGGCAACGGCAAACGGCCAGAGGCAAACTGAACAGGTTATTTGGTTATTTCAATAACTGGCAGCCAACATGCCGGACAATATCGGAGGGAACCTGGTGTCACGCTTTCTCATCTTCTACTTCGTCGCCTACGGCGGCTCCCACCTTTACCTGCTGCTGAAAATCTCCAGAGGGCTCAACTTGAGCCGAGCCGCAAGGGGCTATCTGGCTCTGCCCCTGTTTCTGCTCTTCATCGCCCCCATTGCCGCCCGCACTCTGGAATCAGCCGGTTTTGAAAAGTTGCCTGAGCTCCTCTCCCCGGTCGGTTATCTCTGGATGGGGCTTTTGTTCCTCTTTGTCTCCGCTGCAGCGGCTGTTGACATCATCAACGCCATTCTCAATCTGGCCAAACGCCGCACCAGGATGTTATCCCCTGCGTCACAACTGCTGATTGCAACCGGCTACACCATTTGCATCGGCGCTTACGGATGGCATGAGGCCAAGGACATCCGCAGTGAAAGAATAATCTTGAGGAGTTCAAAAATACCGACAGCGATCGGCCGTATCAGGATTGTGCAGCTGTCTGATGTTCATGTCGGCCAGATTGTCAACGAAGACAGAGTCAACGCAATGCTTGACAAAGTAAGAGCCGCATCGCCGGACATACTGGTCGCGACCGGTGACCTGGTGGACGGACATCAACGCCACCTGGCAGGCATCGACAAACTCTTTGCTGCGGTCAATCCGCAGCTTGGCAAATATGCCATCATGGGGAACCACGAGTATTACGCAGGAGCTGCAGACTCGCTCAGTTTCATGAAAAAATCCGGTTTTATCACCCTTATCAATGAAAACGTAAAATTCGGTAATTTTTTGTTTATCACCGGAGTTGATGATGCGGGGAAAAAAACTGAAACTGCCAAATACCAGATCGTAGAAAGAAAGCTACTGGATGCTGCCGGAGAGAAGAGTTTCCGGATCCTGCTCAAACACAGGCCGGTTGTGGCAGAGACATCAAAGGGGAGATTTGACTTGCAGCTTTCCGGACATGTCCACAAGGGGCAGATATTTCCGTTCAACTTGCTGACATGGCTGAGTTTCCCGGTAAAAACCGGATTGACAGAACTTGACAAGGGGGGGCATCTCTACGTCAGCCGCGGCACCGGAGTGTGGGGACCGCCGATTCGTTTTCTGGCGCCACCTGAAGTGACCATTATTGATCTCCTGCCTGCGCTGCCATGATCTCGAACTGCTTGTCAATGCAGGCAAACAGTTCAGCGATGCGAAACGGCTTGACCAACATCACATCGCAACCGGCCTGGATTATTTCACCACGGTCCTCATCAAGCACACTTGCCGTCAAAGCGACTATCCGGACCGAGTCGCCTCCAGGGAGACCGCGAATCCTGCGGGTAGCCTCATAACCATCCATAACCGGCATTCTTATATCCATAAATACAAGCTGTGCCGGCCACTTGCTGAAGATCTCAACACCCTCGGCACCATTGGCAGCCACCTTCAACTCATAGCATTCGGAATCGAGTATCTGCTCCATCAGAGCCCGGTTGTCAGGCTCATCATCAACAACCAGCACTCTTTTTTTTATCAGTTTGTCAGCTGCCATATTGTCACGCATCCCCACTTCCGGCAGCAAGTAGCCGCTCTGACAGCTGCAGCAGAATCTCACGCCTGAAAGGCTTGGTCACCACCTCGTTACAACCGGTTTTGATGATTGTATCATATTCATCACTGAGCGCACTGGCTGTAACTGCAATTATAATAACGTTTTTTCCGTGATGTAAGGATCGGATTCGTCTTGTTGCTTCATAACCGTCCATAACCGGCATCCGCATATCCATGTAAATTATTTCCGGCTGCCATTCAAGAAAAGTTTCCACCCCCTCTAAACCATTAACTGCACCTCTTGCATCGAAGCCTGCCTGATCGAGGGTCTGCAAGAGGAGGAGCAGATTATCGGTATTATCTTCCACCACGAGTGCTTTGACTGCCTCACCGTTACGCATTGCCACCGGCAGAGATGCTGTAATGCCATCCTGTTCGGAGGGAGCAAAAAGTGCTTCCTTGGCAGGTATTTCAAGGTGAAAAGTTGTCCCCTTATTCAGAACGCTCTCAAGGCATATCTCACCACCAAGCATGACAACATAGTTGCGTACCAGCGCAAGACCAAGTCCTGTGCCCTTCAGCTTCGCCTCATCTTCTCCAGCTTGCACAAACGGGTCAAAAACTGCACTTTGCATTTCATCCGCTATCCCGCAACCACTATCCACAACATCTATCAGGAGGCAGCCGCCATGAACCCTGTTTTCCCAATCAATACCCAAAGTGACAAACCCTTGTTCGGTAAACTTGAGAGCATTGCCAACAAGGTTTATCAGCACCTGCCTGATTTTTCCCGGATCGCTCATAACAACCTGGGGGGTATTATCAGCAATTTTGAAGTTCAGCTGCACACCTTTTTGTTCAAAACGCAGCTTGAACATATTAATCAGATCTTGCATCAGTGTTGGCAACTCTACTTCCCGGTAGGCGATTTCAATCCTGCCGGCCTCTATTTTAGCAATATCCAGAATATCATTGATCATCTCCAGCAAGTGCCTGCCACTCCGGTTGATAATTTCCACATTCTTGCGAAACTTCGGCGGAGTATCCGGATCCATGGCCATGAATTCGGAAAACCCAAGCACAGCATTGAGTGGGGTACGCAACTCGTGGCTCATGTTGGCAATAAAAGTGGACTTTGCCCTGTTGGCAGACTCGGCCGCATCGCGGGCGACACGCAGCGCCTCTACCCGCTTCTTCTCAGTAATGTCACAAACTATGCCAAGCAGACGCCCCTCATCACTGCCGACATCGCGGAAGACCCTGGCAATGGACGACACATAATGCTCGCTGCCGTCAGGCCAGCTTATGCGATATTCAACAGCGTAATCGCTATTATTACGCAAAGCATCACTCACTGCCTTTCTGACGATATCCCTGTCATCCGGGTGTATGGCAGTCTCGCGCAGTTCCAGAGCATCAACTGTCGGTGGATCATCAATGCCATAGAGACGGTACATCTCATCGTCCCAGATCATTTCGCCGGTAGTAATATTCCACTCCCATATACCAAGTCCAGCCGCCCGGGTAGCCATTTGCAGACGCTGCGTCACCTGCCGCAGGGTTTCTTCCGCCATGGCACGTTCGTTAATTTCTTCAAGGAGAGATGCGTTAACCGCCGTTAGCTCTTCAGTCCGCTGGCTAACCCGGTCTTCCAGTTCGATGGTCAACTGCATCAGTTCGGAATTTGTCCGATGCAGCCCATCATGGATCGACTTAAACATGTCCATGCGCACTGCACTGTCTTGATCCGGTGCATAGGATAGAGTTTCCAAGCATTGCTTAACTTCGGACAACCCTTCTCGCAAGGCTCTGGTTGTCATCAGCAGATCTACAGACTCGGTATCACGCTGCATCACCATACCTCATGAACACAAAGAAGAGCGGCCGCCATTATCATGTCAAGGAAACAGAAGGCTGGTTACTCTGTTTACCCAGATACATTTATAACACCAGAGAAACGTATTACAACATTGTATATAAAATTTTTAACTTGAATATTGTTCTGATAATTGCCATATTTAAAAGCTTTTTGCGAGCTTGCACCAAGCTCGCCCTTTATTTTCCATCAGGAGTCATAACATGCAGTCACTTATCCGTAACATCGCCATCATCGCCCACGTTGACCATGGCAAAACCACGCTGGTTGATGCCATGCTGAAACATGCCGGCGTTTTCAGGGAGCACGAAGTAATTACCGAGCGGGTCATGGATTCCAATGACCTTGAGAAAGAGCGCGGCATCACCATCCTCTCGAAAAACCTCTCCGTGCATCACGGCAGATACAAGATCAACATCGTTGACACTCCGGGCCATGCTGATTTCGGCGGTGAAGTAGAACGGGTCCTTACCATGGTAGATTCGGTTCTGCTGCTGGTTGACGCACTGGATGGCCCGATGCCGCAAACCCGCTTCGTTCTCAAAAAATCCCTTGATCTCGGCTTGAAGCCAATCGTTGTCATCAACAAGATCGACCGCCCCGGAGCCCGACCCGATGAAGTGGTCGACATGGTTTTCGACCTGTTCTGCGAGCTGAACGCCACCGACGAGCAGCTGGACTTCCCCATTGTCTACACCAGCGCAAAGCTCGGCTTTGCCAAGCTTGACATGAACGCCCAGTCGACCACATTGGAGCCTCTTTTTGCGGTGGTTGAGAGCAATGTCCACCCCCCCAAGGGTGATCCGAAAGCGCCCTTCCAGATGCTGGTAACCAACATCGACTACAATGATTACATCGGCAGGATTGCCACCGGCAAGATTTACAGCGGCAAGGTAAAGGCCGGCGACACCCTGGCGGTGGTAAAACATGACGGCACAGTCGTCAAGGGCAGAATTTCCAAACCTGTCACTTATACCCATCTCCGAGCCCACGAAACTAACGCGAGTATCGAATGCCGTCTTCAGCATGAAAAAAAAAAGGGAGCGGCACGAGGGGGGGGGGGGGGGGGGGG
>VEOV01000267.1 GCA_012026855.1 Geobacter sp. | reverse complement strand
GATGAGGTAGTCACCGACGGTGCTGGCGTGATAGCGCGTTTCGCGGGCTACGTCCTTAACCGTGAAGCTCTTCAGCGCGAGCATGACCTGCCAGAGGTGTTCGCGGGTGTTGAGCCGCGAGCGCTTGTCAATCGGCTTCTGTGCCATGGTCTACCTCCTCCGCCGGGGCGGCTGAGGAGCGCTCGATACGCGGGACACGTCGCCGGTGTAGAAGGTCTTTTCTGACTGGGCATTCCAGATGGCGAGGTCGACAACGTCGATGCCATTCTCACGGGCGAATTCCTGCACCCGCTCGATGTTGACGCAGATGCGACGGACGCTCTTGCCGGACTTGGTGTGCAGCTCCGTGACCAGGTCGTCGGCGATGGTGATGCCGTCGCGGCAGAAGCGCTTGACCAGGGCGGTGGTGTCGACCAGGGCGGGGGGCTCGGCCGGTACCCATTCCAGGACGCGGCTGTGAAACCGCTCCCAGCGGAGCAGGTCCTGGGGAAGGGTCTCCTCGCCGATGATGATCACCACGGTGCGGGAGTCCTCGAAAATGGCGCGGATGTCGTCGATGAAGCCCTTTGAAATAGCGATATCGACCTCGTCGATGATCAGCGGCTGGCGGGTGCGGCCCAGGTGCTGGCTGATGGCCTGCCCCATGGCGCCGATGGTGGCGCGCTTGAGCTGGATGCCGAGTTCGAGGCAGAGCGCCTCGAAGAAGGTCTTGCGGTTCCAGTAGCTCTTCAGCTCGATGTGAGCGCAGTCGTGGGTGTTTGCGATGAGGGTGGCCGCGCAGGTCTTGCCCCAGCCCGGAGGGCCGAAGCAGCCGACGATGCCGGGCAGGTGGCCGGGGCGCTCCTTTGTCCGCAAAAGCGCCGCGTTCAGGAGCCTGACATTGATGAGCGGCTCGATGTCCTTTACAGACAGATACGGTTGTGACATACTTTCCTCCTAGTGTTTGGATGTGCCCGTTATGGGCAGGGAAAACCGGGGCCGCTACCTCGGTTTTTCTGTATCTAGAGTTCCGCCCGAAGCGGTTCGGATGATTGGTCGAACATCCGTTCCGACTCCCAGGCGGCGGTTTTTTGGAAGGCGCCATGGAACCGCCGTTCGTCCTCGCTTACCTCCTCCCCAGCATTGATCCGATCATCTATCCGGCACCAGTATTGGTATTTGCCACCCTGGGTGTTCGGTATGCTGAATACGGGCTTGATCTCCATCACCTCGGCGGGCTTCTGGACCAGTTCCAGGGGCGCGGCCTTGGCCAGGACGGTCGGGCTGTGCTCGATCACCACACTCTGCGGTCCCTGCATTTCCAGCCGTGCTTCCTCGGCCTGCAGTTCCAGTCGTTTCAGCCGGCCCATGCCGCGCTTCTCACGTTTTTCCTCGATGTACGATGGCGCGAAGTAGGGATCAGCGTTGCCGTTGAGCTTGGCCACAGCGATCAGCCTGCCGTGGGTGAGGTCCCGCACCCAGACCTTCGAGGGGTCGGAGGGGCTGAAGGCGACCATGACCCTCTCGCCGGTCCAGTTGGCCAGCTCGGAGGCGTGATACATCTTGTCGAGGCCGTTGGCCTGCTTGCCGAGGCGTATCCAACCGCGATTGACGGTGCGCTCCAGGGCAGGGTGGTAGAGGTCGGGCAGCTCGTTGGCCGGCTGGGTCCACTGCTCCTGGGGGAGTTCCCTCATCATCTGCTTGATGCCGATCTGCCAGTATTGGGCAGGGGTATAGTGGACGCGTTTGCGAGTAACCGGATCGCGGTAGGCCGGGAGCCCTCGGTGCGGGCGGTTGTTGTATTCCATGATGGCCTGATTGACATGCTCCACAAAGTCGTCCCACTCGATCAGGAGCGGCGAGGCTTCACCGGCCTTGATGGCCTTGCGTGTCTCCTTGAAGGCGATCCGTTTGGCGTCGCCATCCATGGTTGCACCGATGTAGGTGCACAGCTCGCGGGCCGCCTTGATGAGGATTGTCTGGTGTGCGCGTTCGGAGACGCCGTGGGCCTGAGGGTTGCGCGGCCGGGAGTACTCCGGGGTGATGTCGAGCCGGGCCAGGATGCCGGTGCCGGGCGCGGTCATCATCTGGTTTTTGTAGCCGGAACCGTTGTCGGTGTAGAAAATCACGGGCGGGCCGAACATCTCGCAGGCGGCGCGCAGGGCGTCCAGGACGGCGAGGCCGCTCTCGGCGAGGTCACACGACCAGCCGACCACCATGCGGGAGGCGATGTCGATGACCGGGGTGATTTCGGGCCGGAAGGGGCGGCCGTGGAACGGATGGGCCACCTCGGCATCGAAGGTGTGACCGGCAGCGGTGTAGGCGTCACCGGGGAACATGTGGGCGGTGAGGCGGCGCCGGTACGATTTGAGGCTGGCCAGCTCGTTGCCGGTCATCCTGCCCCGGTTACGCTCAAGGGCTCCGATGGAGGCGAGGTAGCGCCGGGCCTGGTCGTAGCTTGGCATGGGCACGTGCGCCGGGATCTCCTTGGCCAGGTCGGTCAGCACGTCGGTCAAGTGCGGCTTCTGCGGTTTCTTCCAGGCGGTCATGAAGGCCTCGGCCCATGCGGGCTCGGGGCGGGGCTGGCGCTCGCTGTCAGGGACCAGGGCCGAGACCTTAAAGCCGCTTTTCTTCCACTCGGCCCACCAGCGAAGGACTGTGCGGGCGCTCAAGGTCCGACTGCCGGACTTACCGGCGCGGGCGTTGGCCTGGGGAATGAGGCTCTGCAGGTGGCCGAGCTCACCGGCGGTCGCCTTCGCCACCAGCTTGTTAATGGCCGGTTTAACCCGGCAGCCTGTGCCGACCCCGGCCCTGACAATGCAGAGAAGCATCAGGCGGGCGTCCGCGCAGTTGCGCTGCCAGTCGGGCAGCGTTTCCATGGGGGTGGGTGCGGGCTTTGCGACAAGCGCCGGAACCTGGGCGGGTTCCTGGACGGCGGGCACCGAGGCGACGATGGTTTCGAGGTGCTGATCCTGCAGGTGGGCCTGGGTCTCGGCGGGGAGCGATTCAAGGGCGTACTCCTTGCCTCCGCCACGGCCAGCGCGCTTGCGCCAGGGCCAGCGTTCACGATCTGCCTTGGCGATCACGTTCTTCTTCGCGCTTGGCACCCCTGGCAAACCCGCAAGTTCCTGGGCTGTGTAATGGCTCTTCATTTCATCCCCCGTTTGGCCATTAGCACGTTCAACCGCGCCTTGATTTTGCGCTCTTCCTCCTGCAAGCGGGCCATCTCCACCAGGTCATGGTCCTCGGCGGAGAGCACGCTGGCTCCCAGCGGCTCAAGCAGGTACTGGAACGGCTCCAGGTTGTCGCCGCAGATCTTGCAGATGGCCAGTACCTGTATGGCGGAGGGTTGGTAGGCGGGGTCGGATGAGAGCATCTTGTCGAGTGAGTCTTTACTGATCTCCTTGAGGGTGGTCTTGCTAATCTGGGCGGCGACCAGGTAACGGTCATAGCCGCGCAGCATCCGGGAAAGCAGCTGTTTCAGGCCCAGCACAATATCAAGCGATCCTTCTGCAGGGCCGGTATCAAATAACCCCTGCTGCTTTGATATGCTGCTGTCCAACGATGCTTTCCTATTTGCCATGACGGCCCTCGCTTTTTAGTGATACGATTCCAATCACTTTTGTGGTATAGAAGTCAGGCTGCGTGACGTCCCGGCCACAACTTTTCGGATCTGATTCCGAGCTCGGCCGATACGGCTTTCATCAGCCTGGCAGAAGGCTTCAGGATCGACTTCCTGACCGCCTGGCGTGAGATCCCGAGCTGTCTGCCAATTTGAGCAAAGGAAGAACCGCGCAGCTCCAATTGGTATTTGATCCAGACCCGAAACTCGTCGGGTTTTTTTGGTATCCGCTTGGTTGTCATGGAAACCATATTTACGCGTAAAAAATACGCGCGTCAAGATGTTTTTACGCGTAACGGTTCACCCTTGGCCCCTCGCCTAGCCCTACTGGCCATAAGTATCTAGAATTTAAAACTAAAAGTTTGAACTGTTACGGGAAATCTAGCGTAACGGTTCTTCGTAACAGTTCTAAGAACTAACTGTTACGCTGGAAAAATCCAACATGACTCTTCAGGAACGCGTAAAAACTATCAGAGAAGGTCTCGCCAAAACGCAGAAGGAAATGGCTGGGCTTGTTGACGTAGGCTTGCGCACCTGGCAGCAGTATGAGGAGGGAGTGCATGATCCGAGTTGGAAAGTAGTTCTAAAACTGGCCGAATTGGGCTGCAATGCTGACTGGCTTGCTACTGGCAAAGGGAAAATGTGGCGGGAAGGCTTTGGCCCCGAGCTGGATCGCATGGTGGCAGCAGCTGAGCGGATTGATGCAATCCATGAAATGATTCATGGAAAACGGTCAGAGCAACAGCAGGCCGAAGGTTACGTTCAGATACCGCGTTACGAAATTGCAGCTTCTGCCGGTGGCGGTGCAGTAGTACAGAGTGAACAGATCGTTGATTATCTGACGTTTAAGGCAGAATGGTTAAAGATGTCGCTTGGGCTATCTCCACCCCAGGCCGCAGTGATCAGTGTTATCGGCGATAGCATGGAGCCGTACCTTTCCGATGGCGATCTGATCCTAGTGGATACAAGCGTGGCGCGAATAGAGAATGATGCTATCTATGTAATTCAGTCGGGAGATTCGCTGCTAGTTAAGCGCATTCAGAAGAAACTGGATGGAACGGTAATTGTGAAGAGTGACAACGAGCGGTATGAACCTGAGATCTTTCGAGGCGAGTCAACTGAGTTGCTGCGAGTGGTCGGGCGGCTGGTTAGACGCTTAGTTAAATAGAGGTGTGATGATGAGTTCTGCAAAAAAACATCCGGGAATGAGAGTTGTTCTGTGCAGTATAGTTATGTCGCTGCTGATGTCAGTTCCAGTAGAGGCAAAGCCATCGCTGAAGGTGTGCCAGAAGTTTGCCCTTGAGATTGAGTCGGTGCTTAAAAAGGGAGATCAAGCAATAAGTACTGGGGACCAGCAAGCAATTCGCGAACAAAACAAACGCATATCCGATTTAATAGCAAAAGCTGATCGCATGTTTATTCAAGCGAACGCCTGTAACGCTGCCGCCCATTCCGCTTCAGCCCTCTGGTCAATCTCCGTCCAGGAACACCAACGCCCAGCTGCAACTGGCGCAAAGTGGGTGCAGCGCCGTCAGGGAGACTATCGCGACAACTTGGAGTTGTGTAAGCAAGGTTTCGAGGTTCCGCATTAATCTTTGGAGGTGCCAAATATCCCGCCAATTACCCCGATGCTGGTCTGATGGTTCCAAATAGGACGCCAATCTCTACCACAACCGATCCACAAGGTTTCACCAAGATTTCACACACTTCCACAAGACCACCCGTAATCATTCCGGTGACATACCTCTTCCTGACTCACAACATGCCGCAGTTCATGCCAGTGAGTTGATTTCGCAGAGACAATCAATTATAGTGAGCTAATTGCCAGTGACGGAAGGTATTGATGGTTACTCCGTCTTGCTCTGTATGGAAATTGCCGTTAAACGCACTGCGATTACTTTTTGGGCTATTCACTATGACTGATCGAAAAATAAAGGGAAAAATGATGACTTTGTCCAGGTGCTTCTTGTGCTGTTTAACCTTTTTGACCATGCTTGGTGTGAATGTTGTCCATGCCGAAACAGAAGTATCTTCGATTGCAGTCTTCCCGATGAAAGGGCGTTTTGAAAGTGCCGTTGTCAAGGACGATGCCAGTGAAACCATCATGAATGTTTTGACTGATGCCTTTATCAAGTCAAGGCGTTTCCACATAATTGAGCGGGAGCAGATCAATAAAATCATCACAGAACAGAAATTTCAGTCCAGCGGCATTGTTGATGAAAACACTGCTGTTGCCTTTGGTAAGTTCGCTGGAGCAAACCATATCGTATTCGGCACTTATGATATTAGCATCAAGAAGAAACTGGTTAACAGGGTGCTCTACAAAACCAATATTTTTACTACCAAATGTGAGATAAATATCCGGATTGTTGATGTGAAAACAGGAAAAATCAAGGAAACGGCCAAAGTCCGGGTCAAAGCCGTTGGCGATGATGAATTCAAGTCCTATGAAAAGATGAAAGAGGAGATAGTCGTCAAGCTTGACCGTGAAATTGCAAACAAATATCCCCTTGTGGCATACATCGTTAAGATCCTGAACGACAAAGAGGTGTTGGCCGATATCGGCAGAGCTGACGGGATCGGCGAAAATACCGAATTTTCAGTATTTGAATATGGTGAAGACATTGTGCATCCGGTAACGAAAAAAGTGATGAAGGGCGAAAAAATCTATATCATGGATGCCAAGGTAAAAAGCGCTGCCAAAGACTCTTCGATTTTGATTTTGAATGGCGAGTCCAAAGCAGTAAAAACCGGCTTTGCCATTGAAACAAAACCTGTCCAAGCCGGCATCGTCGAATCACTTACTGATTGGTATAATGATTGACGTTGTAACGTTACAGCAGGGTTAAAACAAAAAGGGTTACAGCAGATCGCTGTAACCCTTCTGTTTTGTGTAATTTCAGTTTGCCCGGCAGGAAAAGGTCATTCCATGCAGGCGACGGTATCACGCTGGACGACCTTGATTTCTCCGTTGCTCATGTCGTAAACCCAGCCATGGATGGAGAGCTTTTTCTCCTGCATGGCAGCCCTGACAAACGGGTATTCACGCAGATGCTCCAGCTGCAGGCGGACATTTTCCTCGACTATGAGCTGCATCCGTTGTTCCTTGGAGATTCTGATACGCAGGCTCAGCAGCTTTTCATCCACCTTTTCCTTTGCTTTGTAGGCATTGTTGAGCCAGATGGGGATATAGCGGTCATCTACCAGGTCCTCATCCATTGCAGCAATGCCGCCGCAGCCGTAATGGCCGCAGACGACTATGTCCGGAATCTTCAGATGGTTGATGGTGAATTCCAGGACCGCCGACAGGTTCCAGTCGTTGGTGGCGACAATGTTTGCCACATTGCGGTGGACAAACACATCTCCTGCCTTCGTCTGGGTGATGGTGTTTACCGGCACACGGGAGTCGGAACAGCCGATCCAGAGCACCGTCGGACGCTGGGTTTTGGCCAGCTCCTCGAAGTAATCCCGCTCCCGATCGAAAACGTCAGTTACAAAGCGTTTGTTGCCGTCAAGCAGGGAGGTGATCATTGGTGCGCCTCCTTACAGTAGCCCCCTCACAGCTGCCAGAACAGCAGCGTAATCCGGTTCGGATGTGACTTCGGGCACATGCTGGATATAGCGAATGGTGTCAGTGGCATCAATGACGAAAATCGACCTGGAAAGCAGCTTAAGCTCCTTGATCAGTACGCCGTAAGCCGCAGCGAAAGAGCGCTCCTGGTAGTCTGACAGAGTTGTCACCCGGTCGATACCGGCAGCACCGCACCATCTTTTCTGGGCAAAGGGGAGATCGAGGCTGATGGTGAGCACGGCGACATTTTCTGGAAGAGTGGCCGCCTCCTGGTTGAAACGCCGGGTTTCCGTATCGCACACAGGTGTATCGAGGGACGGGACAGCGCTGATGACCTTGATCTTGCCACTGTAGCTGGCAAGGGTTACCGCAGCCAGACCATTATCCACGACCTTAAAATCCGGCGCCTTGTCACCTGCTTTAAGTTCCGGCCCCAGCAGCGTAAACGGATTCCCTTTGAAGGTAATTATTCCTGATCTTTCCTGCATATCATGTGCCTCCCGTCTCTTTAATTTATCCAGTTTGAATATTGTAAACGCTAACCAGTAAAAGGCAAGGGGAGCCATGGCACAAGGCATTTTTCAGATAATTCATCTTGCATTTTCTACTGATTGAGGCTTTTATTATTGCCTTACTGACACTTTATTAAGAGGGAAAAATGCAAACCAAGAAAGTAACCACAAAAAACAGCGCTGCAGTCGATCTCGGCGGCGAAGCCGGCTGGGTTCCGTTCGACGCCCCTTCACTGGTAGGCGAATCACTCCGCTTTGTCTCCGGCGACCCCGAAGGTAACCGGTTCAGGGTCAAGTATTACCGTGATGCGGAACAGCATCTGCACGCCCGGATCTGGTTCGGTCCGGAGACAGAGGGCCCCCCCGGCCATGCCCACGGCGGTTCAGTCGCTGCCGTGCTTGACGAGGCGCTCGGCCTGGCTGCCTGGGCAGCCGGTTACCCCATCGTAGTCGGCAATCTCAACATCAGCTTCCGCAACATGCTCCCTTTGCAGACGGTGGTAATCATCGAGAGCCGGGTCGTCTCGGCGGAAGGGCGTAAGATCATGGTCCATGGCAGGATATTCAGCGGTGACACCCTGTTCGCATCGGCCGAGTGCCTCTGCATAACCATTCCGGGCAGATGAACATGCAGAAATATCTAGCCAGGGCCAGGGAGTTGGCCAGAGAAGCCGGAGCCCTGCAGAGGGCCAAGCTTTGGCAGCCGATCAGGATTGAGAACAAAGGGGCCATTGATCTGGTGACCGAGGTTGATAAGGCCTCGGAAGCCCTGCTGGTCGGCGGCCTGCAGCAGACTTTCCCCGAGCACGATTTTCTGGCTGAGGAGAACGATTACGGCAGCCGGGGTGCCAGTCACAAGTGGATTATCGACCCGCTGGACGGCACCACAAACTTTGCCCACGGTTTCCCCTGGTTTGCCGTCTCCATGGCGCTGGAGATCGATGGTGAAATCCGCCTTGGCGTAATTTATCATCCGATGATGGATGAATTGTTCAGTGCAATCAAGGGGGAGGGGGCAGAGCTTAACGGCAGGCCGCTGCAGGTTTCGCCCCGGTCGCCGCTGCAGAAATCGTTGCTGGCTACCGGTTTCCCCTACGACTGCGCCTCAGACCAGGAAAACAATTTCGCCAATTTCACCAGCTTCCAGATGAAATGCCGCGGCATCAGGCGCGCCGGTGCGGCCGCTCTCGACCTTGCTTATGTCGCTGCCGGCAGGATCGACGGCTTCTGGGAGTGCAAGCTGAAACCATGGGATGTGGCTGCCGGAGTGCTGCTGGTGAATGAGGCCGGCGGCAGGGTAACAGCCCATGACGGGGCGCCGTATTCAGTCTATAACCACAGGATTGTAGCCAGTAACGGGCTGATACACGCAGAGATGCTGGCAATACTGGCAGAAGGGGCAAACAGATGAAAGTTGCGGTTGTCGGTGCCGGCGCACTTGGGCTTTATTATGGCGCACTGCTGCAGCGAAGCGGTGTGGAGACCCATTTTCTGCTGCGGCGTGATTATGAGGCTGTCAGCAGAAGCGGTCTGCAGGTTTATTCGATCAATGGCGATTTCCATCTGCCCAAAGTTAATGCCTGGCGGACATCCCGTGAGATCGGCCCGGTCGACCTGGTGCTGGTCGGCTTGAAAACTTTTGCCAATGACCACTATGCTGAGATGATCGCTCCGCTGCTGGGGGAGCATAGTCAGATCCTGACTCTGCAGAATGGTCTGGGGAATGAAGAGTCGCTGGCAGAGTTGTTCGGTGCCGAGCGGGTTATTGGTGGAGTCGCCTTTCTCTGCTCTAATCGGGGGGAGCCGGGTGTTGTGCATCATCTTGGCGCCGGCAGGATCATCCTTGGTGAGTTCCAGCGGCTTGACCGTGACAGGCTGGATCAGCTTGTGCAAATTTTTCAGCAGGCCGGTGTTGATTGCAAGGCTACCGATGATTTGAAAAGAGCGCGCTGGGAGAAGCTCGTCTGGAACATCCCGTTCAACGGGCTGGCCGCGCTCCTGCAGCAGCCGGTTGACAGGCTGCTGGCGGTCGGGGCAACCAGAAAGCTGGTGCGCGAGCTGATGCTTGAGGTGATTGCTGCCGGCAATCAGCAGGGGCTCTTGAAGGCAATCCCTGAGAGCTATGCCGACACCATGCTGGAGTTTACCGACAATATGGGGGAGTATCGCCCCTCAATGCAGATTGACCGGGAAGAGGGGCGTCAGCTGGAAACCGGCGCCATCTTCAGAAATCCGTTGCTGTTCGGCGCTGCCAAAGGGGTGCCCATGCCACGGGTGGAAATGCTGGCAACTCTTCTAGAGCAGGGTCAGTTGTGAGCTTTCTTAAGGACCTTCTCTGTTTCAACCTGCCTGAAAATGTCATGCAGTGAGGCCGAATAGATTTCTTCCCGTTTCCCCTCAAGCGGGTAGAACGGGTAGGCAAAGACCAGCAGCGCTTCTACCCAGTTGTCGAGGGTTGCTTTCCTCTGATAAGTCCGCAGGTTGTTCCCTTTTTTGTCCACCAGATTGGCAGTGATCGTATAGTCCCACGAATAAGGCATCGGTATCAGTGTCAGTGATAGCAGCGATACCGTGCCGCTGAAGCACTGCTGCTTGAAGGACGACTCCTCAAAAAAGGTTATCTCGATAGTGTAGTCGTGGCTGTTCCTGTAGCCTTCCAGCTCCTGCCTTCTTTTCGGCGCATTGACATCGTTCGGTGATTCGACAAAGGTATTGTACTGGGCGATGTTGCTCAGTTCCGGCAGCGCATCCCTGAAGAGGTTGCTGAAATCCTTGACGCCGTAAGCGTTCAGCTTCGGGATGCTGTCAAAGCCGTGCTGCTGGGCCAGGTTCCTGAAGTGAAAAAAGACGCTTACCTTGTCAGCTCCCAGGTTCTTTGCTGCCGGCTGGTCGAAACGGCCGGCTATCTCCGTGCGGGTGGCTATGCAGCCGCACATACATAGCATCGCTGCTGCAGCCAGAGTCAAACAGAGCGCCCTTGCTTTAACTCTCCATAAGTTCCAGAGTAACTTTGTCATTACCATTCTCTCCTTTCGAAATCGATGGCAACTGCCAATTATTACGACTATTTACACAAATGATTCCTGTGCCTCCAAAGGAATCTTCCCATCAGTGACAGTACAAGGCTAAGAAGAACTACTGCTGCCGGATACGCGATCAACATGACCAGTGGCGTTAGCAGCCAGCGTGTCACGAGACGCAAGGCAGCGTTGCCGGAAATGACTTCTGCGATGCCCGGGCTGTAGCGATAATAGAGTGCCACAAAGGCTTTTCCCGGCCGGTTGGTCAGCAGGTAATTGTCCCGAAACTCACGGAGCAGTCTGACTTTAGGGTGCAGATAACTGCCATAGGCGGCAGTGGCAATAAAACAGCCGGTGCTGCCATTGGTGGCAATGGATACTGTCGCCTCGTTGGAATAGGCAGACATTGTACTATTGGTTATGTACGCCCTTACTCTATAGGTATAACTGCCCGACGGTAGAGCTTTGTCCGAATAATACGTTATGTTGGCTTCGGTCGTGTCGATCTGGACAAATTCACCGGTATCGCCGTTTCTTCGCTCTATTTTAAAGCCATCATGTGACGATGAGTTATTCGTCCACGATAACAGGACTTCTGCTGTTCCTGTGGTGCTGACTGACAGAGCAGTTGGAGCTGCCAGAGCTGTAATGGTCTGCATTTCGGCTGAATAGGGGGATTCGCCGCTACTGTTAAATGCTTTTACCCGGTATGTGGCCAGCTGTTCACCAGACATAACAGCGGTATCCCGGTATATGACCGTCTTCGGAGGGAGAGTTGCAAGCGGCAGGAATGCTCCGGTGTTCAGACGGCGCTCCACGATGAAACCATCATTTCTGCTGGCATTGTCAACCCAACTGAGTTCGATGCTGTTATCGGGCAGGTTGAGGAGGGAGAGTGAGGAGGGCTGGTAAGGCGGCGATTTGGCCAGGTCGAGCGCAACAGCATTGGCCGCATTTGCCCTGCCACCACTTGAAACAGGGAAGTTCTTCGGGTCCGCTCCCAGAAGAATTGCCTCCCTGGTTTGCAGGTAGCTGTAATCGGGATGAGCCGATTTAACCAGTGATGCGATCCCTGACACTACCGGAGCTGCCATTGATGTCCCCGACAAGATCTCATAACCGGTAAGGCCGCTATAAAAGCCGCTTGATGAGTTGAGCACCGTACTGAGGATGTTTACTCCTGGGGCAGCAATATGAACTGTGTTATTGCCGCGGTTGGAGAAGATTGCATAGGAGTCCAGTGGGGTGCTGGCACCCACAGAGATAATGTTGGGCAGTCGGTGACCCGCAGGGTAAAACGGTAACCGGTCATTATTGCAGGAGTAGTTTCCTGCTGCAGCTATAACCAGGACTCCGGCTTTTTCAGCTGCCTTTAGAGCTTCCAGTTCTGCCGGATCAGCATCCGTAGCTTCGCAAAACTGGGGGTAAGTGTAGCTGGCGTTGATTATTCCGGCACCCTTGCTGATGGCATATTCCACGGCTGCAACTATCCCTGCCATATCACCATAACCAGCGCTGTCGAGGATCTTTAGCGGCATGATGCGGATTGAAGGGGCGACACCGATGACACCGGTACCGTTATTGCCGCTGGCTGCGATTATGCCGGCAACATGGGTGCCGTGAAAGTCGAAATCGTCATCAAGAACGTTGCTGTTCCCTTTTGCAAAGTTCCAGCCGTGGCAGTCATCGGCGTAACCGTTACCGTCGTTGTCAACGCCGTCACTACAGGAAGACTCCCCACTGTTTGTCCAGATATTGGCTATCAGATCGGGATGATAAAGGTCAATGCCTGTGTCCAGAGTTGCTACAATGACAGAGCTTGACCCTGTGGTTGTTTCCCATGCGGTGCGGGCGGCGATATCCGCCCCTGGGGAGCCGGTGTAGGTGCCAAAAAAGCCTGTTGAGGTTTGGCCGGTGTTATTGAGCCACCACTGCTGTGGGAATAATGGGTCATCCGGAGTAAATGCCGCTTTTCTGACTGTTCTATTAGCTACAGCGAAGAGTATATCTGGACTGTTTCTGTAAGAGAGCAGGGTTGAGTCGGTGGAACTGCCCGGTGCTGGCTGGATGAGTCGAATGCCGCTATGACGAAAATACTTTTTTTCAACTCCTCTGGCCGCCTGGTGAATGGTAGCCATTTTGGCAGTACGTGTGCCAGAGCGAAATTTTACCAGGATACCGTTTGATGTTTCTGCATTGAGTGGGTATGGCGCTGTCGTAAAGCAGAGCGTAAATATTATGGCAGAAAGAGTGATTTTATGCTTCACATGACACCTCACCACTTGCAATTGACGAATATTACCATAGAAGTAAGCTGAAAACAGGTGCAAAAAAAGCGGGTGAGATGTTCCTCACCCGCTGTGGATCGCAAAATTGCGCTAACTATTAATATTGGCCGAAGAACAGTTCCGTTATCTGGTTGGCAATGGCGACGTCAGCAGTTGTAGCCTGTGCACCACTGGCAGTGAACTGATTAAGGCAGGCGTCAAGCTTTTCGTAATCAGTTGTCTTTTCAGTGATGTTGGCAAAAATCGATTGCTGTGTCGTCGGATCAATACCCATGTACTGCTGGAAAGTATATTCGTAATTACTGGTGACCTGAAGATCACGGTAACATCCTTGTGCGTCGGCTGCAGCTGTGCCTAAACCGGACATTCTCTTCCAGAGAGCCGTTGCCAGCGCAGATTTGTATGGCCTGCTTGCCGAAGCCTTGCTGACAGGTTTTGGCATTTGCTGGTTGCAGCTAACCTGAGTTGTGCCGTTATAACAGCGTCTGCTGGAGCTGTACCATTTGGTTAAGGATTCAATGACAGTGCCTGACATGGCACTGCCGCCAGTCACTCTGGTGTAATTGCTCTGCAAAGCAGTTGCGATAGATGGATCAGAGAATGCGGTTGAGTTGCTCCCTGAAGTACCGGATGGCTTCAATGAAGAGCTGTAATTACCCATCACAAAGGCATAACGATTGGTTTTATCTCCCGGCCAGAATCCCTTTGGATAATAATTCATGTCAGGTTTGAGGGGGAGATCCTGTCCGCCCTCAAGAGTGTTATAGTTGGCTGTACCCTTGAAATAATTAATGTAGTAAGTTTCCCCGCCGCACATGGTGGAGGAGTTCCAACCCGATACGGTACTGTAACCGGAAGCTGGGGTGTATACCTGAGGCCCTCGGCAGCCGGTGGTATAGTTGCTGAAAGTGCCGTGGAAAAGTGTGCCTACCGGTGAGCCGTAAGAGAAGTTGTTCTCCTGATAGTATTGGAAGTTCGAACGCATGGTTGTCTGATTGGCAAACATGGTTTTTGACATGCCAACCGGAGAGACCGCGCCAAATCCGCTCAGAGTTGTGGTGTCCGCCGACATTGTTTTATTAAGGGCAATTGGGGAGGCAAAGGTCCAGTTGCCGCGCAGCATGGTTGCGGTCAGTGAATTGCTCCCTTCAACAATGGTTCCGCTGGCCTTGACCTGATCAAGTGCAACACCGTTTGCGTCAAAAGTGGTAATCAGGACGTACACCGGGCCGATCGGGAGGTTGGTGAAGGTTGCTGATGGTGACGCAGCGGTCAGATTCTTCGTCTGCAGACCGGTAAAGGTATAGGAGCCGTAATAGGGAATGTTGGGATCGGTGCTGTTCCAGACGACACCACTGGTCGGGATTACCTCGACCTTGATCCGTGCAGTACTGGTATCCAGTTGGGCTGTACCGACTTTGCCTGATTGGCCATTTACCGGGAAAGCCGCTGATACGTTGAGATTCCCGGTTGTATTTGAGGTGCTGTTGCCGCCGGAGCTGCATCCTGAAATTACCAGTAGCGGCAGAAGGAATAAGGCAAACATAGTTAATGCGCGTTTCATGGAGTACCTCCTTCTAGAAAAATAAGAGAAGCGTCAGGCCGCAACTGCTTGCAGCAGCTGCGGCCGTTGATTTTACCGAACTGTAACTCCGAATCCGCCGCTGGCCGATGTTACGCTGAAGGTCACATCTTTGGTCACTGCGGTGGCAACACCGTCACTTGCCGAGAAGGTCAGGGTTGCTGTTTCATCGGCTGCCGGAGTGTTGTAGGTGCAGGTGCCGGTCACTGGGGAGGTGCCGGTGCCGGTACATGTGCCGGAAAGAGAGCCGTTGCCGGATTTTATCGTCCATGCCCAGCTAAGCGTATCGCCGTCGGCGTCACTCGCAGTTCCGGTAACCTGGGCTGTGCTGCTGGTCTGTGCGGAAGCAGGGCCTGTAGCACTGGAGATGACCGGTGCGCTGTTGGATGTAGTGGTGATTGTCTTTGTCTGGCTGGTGGTGTTGGTGCCGTCGGAAACCGCAAGCGTGATGTTGCAGGCGGTGTCAGGTGTGCCCGGAGCAGCCCATGTTGGCATGGAGGTGGTCTGGTTGGTCAGGGTTCCGCAGGTGGCACTCCAGTTGTAGGAAATTTTGTCGTAGTCAGGGTCATAGGCATAGGCCGAGAAGGTGCGGCTCTTGCCGAAAGCTGCTGTTGCCGGCACCAGCATGTTGTAGATAATCGGTGCCTTGTTTGGGGCTACTGTAATG
>VEOV01000310.1 GCA_012026855.1 Geobacter sp. | reverse complement strand
GGCTGAGGGGGATATTCTCTTCTCTGCCCATTCGCTGCCCCAGTCGTTCATTGACGAAGGGGACCCGTATCTGGAGCAGATCGAAGAGTGCGTCAAGCTGGTGATGAAGAGTTTTGGCAATGCGCATCATCTGGCGTTTCAGTCCCGTGCCGGTCCGGTAAAGTGGCTGGAACCATCAACTGATGAAATGCTGGTAAAGCTGGCCGCCAGTGGAGTCAAAAACCTGCTGGTAGTGCCGCTGTCATTTGTGTCCGACCATATCGAAACTCTGCATGAGATCGACATAGAATACTCAAAAAAGGCCTGGGAGCTCGGTATTGCAAAATTCGAAAGAGCGCCATCCCTCAATTGCTCTGCCGGTTTCATTGCCAGCCTGGCTAATTTGGTCAAGAGAGCCAATGGAGAGTGCTGACAGGAAAACCTGTAAGCTGTGCGGGGAAAGCTTTAGCAGCAGGTCAGAGAAAACTCTTTTCGAAGAGGCTGGCGAATGGCTTGCCGAGGATTTTTGGCAGGATAGTGGCGATCTCTGCAGCCGGTGTCTGGAAAACAGGGGGCGGCTGGCGATGATGTATCTGCACGAAAGAAACAGCTGAAACTGTCAGTCCCTGGGCACGGCAATCATCCGGTCAAGGGCCTGCTTCGCACGGATTCTGATCTCCTCGCTAACTCGGACAACGGGCTGCATTGTTTCGAGCGCAGCTTTTATATCTTCCAGAGACGTAAGCTTCATGTTGGGACAGAAGAGTGCCGGTGAGGCCAGGATGAACTCTTTACCGGGGTTTTCCAGGCGAAGCCGGTATAGTATTCCGGCTTCAGTGCCGATTATGAAGGCTTTAGCAGGACTTTTGCGGCAGTAATCGTACATGCCGGTTGTTGAGCAGACGTGATCGGCCAGCTCTACTACTGCCGGATTGCATTCCGGATGACAGATAAAGAGTGCTCCCGGATTAGCAGCCTTCAGCGCAGTGACCGCTTCTGGTTTCAGACGTTCATGGGTAGGGCAGAAGCCGTCCCAAAGATGGAATTTCTTGTCGGAAAAACGTGAAACATAGGTGCCGAGGTTCCTGTCGGGGGTAAAGATTATTTCCTTGTCAGGGAGAGAGTTGACAACCTTTAGTGCATTTGCCGATGTGCAGCAGATATCGCTATAGGCCTTGACCTCGGCCGACGAATTTACGTAGGTAACAACAGGCACTCCAGGGTGCTGTTTGCGGAACTTAAGCAACTCCTCTGCAGAGATCATGTCAGCCATTGGGCACCCGGCGTCGAGTCTTGGCAGAAGAACTGTCTTATCCGGTGAGAGAATGGCAGCAGATTCTGCCATGAAATGCACGCCGCAGAAAACAATGACATCAGCAGAGGTGCTTGCCGCCTCTTGAGAAAGACCAAGGGAATCACCTGTAATGTCGGCAATTTCCTGTACTTCATCACGCATGTAGTTATGCGCAAGGAGTACGGCGTTACGCTTTTTCAAGAGTGATTTTATGGACTGTTGCAACTCTGTCTGCATATTCTGTTCTCCATCGATAAAATGTGACCGACTGATAGTAGACAATGTTTCCAGGAGTGTCAAACCCTTTGCCGTTGACACTATGCAGTAAACGCACTATAGTCGCGCAATCTTCGAGCTAACTGAGAAAGGGGGTATCATGTTCGGTATTGGTATGCCTGAAATGATAGTGATTCTTGTTATCGCCTTGATAGTTATCGGCCCCCAGAAACTCCCGGAACTGGCAAAATCCTTGGGCAAAGGACTGGCAGAGTTTAAGCGGGCGGCAGATGATTTCAAGCAGAGTGTTGAAGACGAGGCCCGGCAGAGTGCGGCAAAGGACAAGACTGCTGAACCTGAAACGCTTGGCCAGACGGTAACAACGGAAGAGACTGCTGCCAAAGCTGACAAGGAACAAAGCAAGGTTTAAGCGGCTAAATAGAGCAGATACTGAAAAGGCGGGGAATCCCCGCCTTTTTTATTGCTTGCTTGTGAATCATCGAACAGATTTATTTTAACTGGTGCAACGCTTCCTTGGCAGTAGGTGCTTCCTCTGATTTCGGGAATTTATCGATCAGCTCTTTGAGGAGGAATTTGGCACTCTTTACATCTCCCAGTTCCCTGAAGGAGAGAGCCTGCTTGAGCATTGCTGCCGAAGTTTTCTCTTTTCCGGGAAACTCCTTAATGACGTTTTGAAATTCAACAATAGCCTGCTCGTAATTTTTCTCCAGATAATAACTTTCTCCAATCCAGTACTTTGCGTTGGGAATAAGCTTGTGGGTGGGAAACTGCTCAATGAAGGCCGTGAACATGTCGCGGGATTTGCCCACCTCACCCGCTCTGAGTGTTTCCAGAGCCAGCTTGTAGTTGTTATCCGGGTTTGGCGGCGGCTCAAGGGCTTTGGCAATGGCAGCAATTTTAGTGTTGCTCTCATCCAGCGAGGCCTCAAGTTTCTTGAGACGCTGCTCCATGGAGGCAACCGCCTTGGAAGTGTCCTCTTTTAATAAGGTAATGTCCTCGAAAGGTTTTTTTGCTGCCAGCACGAGATCTTCAACGCGGCCTGCCATTCCCTGAACATCAACACGCATGGTATCCAGGTTTGCCTGCATATCGGCAGTTCCCTTACGAAGTGTATCGAGATTCTTGATGGCTTCCCTGGAGCTCTTTTCAGTAATCTCTCTTGCTTCAACAGTAACCTGGGAAATGTTCTTCTCAGCATTAATCAACCTGGATTTGAGCTCCTCAATATCCTGTTGGGCAAGCTGCATGTCATTTTTTGTTGCGCAACCGGAGGCAAGCAGGGCAAGCGCAATTACAAGCGTCGATATTTTCATCATGAAACCTTTCAAACTGGACTTAATAAAAAGGAGCCCTCGAAAGGCCCCTTATTATTATTGTGCATCTGGAACTTATTTAATCTCTTTGAATTCAACCCGCCGATTTTTTGCCCAGGCCTCTTCTGTACTGGCAGGATCAAGTGGACGCTCCTTGCCGTAGCTGATAATGGAAAGCTGGCTGGCAGGAACGCCGAGGGTGAGCAGATAGTTAAGCGCCGCTTTGGCGCGATTCTCGCCAAGAGCAAGGTTGTATTCATCGGAGCCACGCTCATCACAGTGGCCTTCCAGCTTTAACTTGCCTTTGTAATTCTTGAGCAGATACTCGGCGTTTGCATAGAGAATATCCCGGGACTGCTGACTCAGGGCGAAAGAATCAAATTCAAAATTGATCATCTTCAGAGCGCTAACCAGCGCATCTGACTGCTTTTGAGCTGCTTTTGCTGCTGATGCCCTCTCTGCTGCCGCCTTTTCTTCAGCCTGCTGCTGTGCTGCCTTGGCTGCTGCCGCTTTCTCTGCAGCTGCCCTGTCAGCAGCCTGCTGTTGAGCAGCTGCAGACTGCTGTTGTGCAGTGGCCTGCTGTTGGGCGGAACTCTGCTGCTGTGCTGCTGATTGCTGCTGCGCTGCCGACTGCTGTGATGCGTCATTCTGCCCCGGACCGGAGGCCTTCGCCGCCGCAGTTTTTGAGGCTATACCTTCATCCGGCTTGACTTGATCCTTTGCGCAGCCGCTGGTAAGAAGCAGTCCAAGAGAAAGAACAGAAAGAGCCACACACAGATTTTTACGCATCACAATCTCCTTTTCGATGTTAACTGTAGACCAGTGTAGTTTCGGATTATACATAACTTTTGCACATTTACAATGGGGAATGAAAAATTGTTTTACTACCACCTTGCCGACCAGGCCGGATGAGTCTCATTGGCGCCGCTTTTTGAGATTTTTGTAACGCCGGAGCCGTCATTGCGCATGACATAAATCGACTCCTTGCCACCACGCTTGCTGCTGTAAACAATGAACCTGCCGTCCGGTGACCATCTCGGATGCTCATTGCTGCCTTCAGTGGTGATCTGCCTGTCGTCGCTACCATCTGGGTTGATGAGATGTATTTGAAAACCGTTACCGTACTGGCGACAATAGGCAATTTTGTCCCCCTTTGGTGACCATCTCGGCCCAACATTATAGCCTCCGGCGGTGGTAATTCTCTTCTGGTCGCTGCCATCAAATGACATGACAAAAATCTGCGGCTTGCCGAAACGATCGGACACGAAAGCTATCTGCCTGCCATCGGGCGACCAGCTTGGCGAGATATCAATGGCCGGATTAGTTGTCAGTCTTGCCAACTGCTTGCCGTCCTTGGTCAGGAGATAAATTTCCGAATTGCCTTCCTTGCTCATCGCCAGGGCGATTCTGTTCCCTTCCGGAGAGAAGGCACCGGTGATATTGATACCCGGGGAGTGGGAGACATTTGCTTCTGCTCCGGTGAACAGCTCCCGTCGGAACAGGTCAGGGTTGCCATTTTTGTAGGATGTGTAAATCAGTTCTTTGCCAGAGGGGGAAAAATCGGGATTAAGGTTGATCGAGCCGTTGGCGATGATTTTGCGTGGATTAAAACCGTCCCAGTCCATGATGTAGATTTCTTTGTTGCCGCCTGCTTTGGAGACATAGGCCAGTTTACCGGTGAACGACCCCCGTTCGCCGGTTAGTGCATAGAGGATGTCGTCGGAGAAGGTATGGGCGGTTTTGCGCAGATCCTGCCTGACAGCGCTGTAACGCTTGGCAAGGATCTCCCTGCCGGTGACTGATTCCTGCAAACGGTACTCAAAAGTAACCGACGCCGGTGATACAGTGTAAACGGTCTTCAGTACCATGTCAGCGTCCGCCCCGGGGACCGCGGCGGCCTTGTCCTGAGGCGCCGGATCCACCATGGCAAAGAGGCCGGTAATGCCGAGATCGAGCTTGAAGATGGTGGCGATCTCATCGGCAAGCTTTGCGTCAGGTGCGCCGGAAGCAGGTAACGGGGGTTGTATCACCAGCCTGAGGGCAACATTGCCTGCCGCCATGACCCGGAGAAAATCTTCAGATGGATGTGCCGAGCCTGGCAGCAGCAGACTGAGCAGCAGGCCGACCGTAATGAGACGGATCATTTGTTGGTAACCTCTTGCGGGCTGAAGACAAACAGCTTGTCGAAGCCTGCCGGAGTGGGTGTTGGCGGGAAGTCGACCTTGGCTTTTTCGATGGTCCTGATAACCGAGTCATTGAAGAGCTTGTCGTTGGAAGCCTTTTCTACTACATACCGGGCAAGCCGGCCGCTTTTATCAATGTAGATGTGGACTGCAGTCTCGGGGGATTTGGTCCGGTAGACGATGGTTGAGGCAAGGGCGTCTTTCAGCCGTGACTGGATATAGGCGCCGTAATCAACGCCCTTATCCCCTCCCCCCTGGGTGGTGGCGGCCCTTTTGTCGGCAGCCTTTTTCTGCAGGGCGGCCAGCGCCGCAGCCTGATGTCTTGCCTCGGAACCATACTCAAGGCGGCTCATCCGCTCGGCAAACTCCCTGGACTCCTGCTCACGGCTCTCCTGTGAAGGGCCGGCTGTCGGCTTTGCCGGGGACGATTTGCCCGGCAGCGTCATGGCCGGTTTTGCAGGCGACGCCTTGGCAGCTGCCGGTGGTGCTGCCTGCATGGCAGGCTGAACCGGAGCAGCGGGCGGCTCGGTGGCAGTGGGAGGTGGGGCGACTGTCGGCAGCGAGACAATGTCGACATAGTAAGGGGTTACTTCTTTCAGGCGAGGCTTGAGCAAACCGGCTGCCGAAAACAAAGTGGCAACGCAAAGGTGCAGAACCAGGGAAAATAGGATAAACCTTCCCGGCTTCGGATCTACATCAACTACTCTCTGGATCATTTTGACCCTGCCGGCTCCGTAAGCATGCCGAGGCGTTCCACCCCGGCCCCTTTGATCTCTGCCATGGTCCTGATCACCTCGCCGTACGGGACATCACGATCTGCCTTGAGGAAAACTTCCTTCTTGCTGCGGGATGCGAAGAGTGAGGCAAGCTTCGGTTTCAGCTGTCCCTGGGGGACTTCCGCCTTTTCGATGAAGGTTTTACCGCTCCGGTCAACTGTCACGATGACCGGCTCATCCTTTATTTCCATGGCTTTTGCTTCACTTTTCGGGAGATTTACCTGCATCCCCTGCTGCATCATCGGTGCCGTGATCATGAAAATAACCAATAGTACCAGCATAACGTCGACGAATGGGGTGACGTTGATCTGCGACATCACCTGGCGATCACTGCCTCTGTGGCCGATTTCCATAAATGCTCCGGTTTACTTCTTGGCAAAAGAGCGCTGAACAATGTTCAGGAACTCAGTGGAAAAATTGTCCATCTCGGCGATCAATACCTTGATCTTGGTCTGGAAATGGTTGAAGCCCATGACTGCAGGGATAGCTGCCACAAGGCCTATAGCAGTGGCAACAAGTGCCTCGGCAATACCTGGCGCGACAACGGCCAGCGAGGCAGAACCGGTTTCGCCGATCCCCTTGAAGGAGGTCATGATCCCCCAGACAGTTCCGAAAAGGCCGATAAACGGGGCCGTAGAGCCGGTAGTGGCCAGAAAGGTCAGGTACTTTTCCAGGCGGGTAATCTCCGATGTGGTGGCACGCCGCAGCGCCCGGGCGAAGGTGTCAACGCCGCCAAGATCGGCGGTGATTACTTTCGGGTCCTTTGTCTCTTCTACCTTTTCGCCGAGTTTCTTCAGCTCAGTGTAGCCTTCAGTGAAGAGGATCGAGAGCGGTGAGTTGGCAAACCGGTCAATCTGTGAACTGACAGCGTCAAAGCGTTTTGTCTGCCAGAAGAAAGTCAGAAAACGCTCCGACTCCTGATTCGCTTTGCGCACCTGGATGAATTTGTAGAAAATAATCGCCCAGGAGACGACCGAAAAATAAATCAGCACGCCAAGAACAAGTTTGACAACAATTCCGGTACCAGCAAAAAGAGACAAGGGTACACCTCCAGCAGGTCAATTTCAGACAATCTTGAATTAAATATGCCTCTGCCGCAGGCAAGTCAACTTTTTTGTATTAAAAGTCGGTTCAGCTCAGGGCAGCCGGGCTTTTGCCAGTTCAGACAGTTCGGTCAACCGCCTCGGCGACCCGGCGCATTTTTACCATTAGTTCGGCGAATTTGGCCGGCTTGAGTGATTGGGGGCCGTCGCTGGTTGCATGTTCAGGATCCGGGTGAACCTCGATGATGAGGCCGTCAGCACCGCCGGCAATGGCAGCCAGAGACATTGGCCCTACGTAGTGATGATTCCCGGTCCCATGGGAAGGGTCGATCACCACCGGCAGGTGCGTCCTGCTTCTGAGCGCTGGGATGGCAGAGAGATCAAGGGTATTGCGGGTTGCCGTCTCAAAGGTGCGGATGCCGCGCTCACAGAGGATAACTGACTGGTTGCCTTCTGAAAGAATGTATTCGGCGCTCATCAGCAGTTCCTGGATGGTCATTGCCATGCCACGCTTCAGGAGGACCGGCCGTTTCAGCTGACCAACCTTTTTCAGCAGGGCGAAGTTCTGGGAGTTGCGCGCTCCGATCTGCAGGATATCGGCGTATTCAGCCACCAGATCGGCAGTTTCCGGATTGATGACCTCGGTGACAATCGGCAGTCCGGTCAGCTCTCTGGCCTTGGCCAGGAGCTTTAAGCCATCCTCTTCCAGTCCCTGGAAGGAGTACGGCGAGGTTCTCGGCTTGAACGCGCCGCCGCGCAGCACGTGGGCACCGGCCTCCTTGACGGCAATGGCGCTGTCGATGATCTGCTTTTCGCTCTCCACCGAGCAGGGACCGGCCATGATGACGATGTTTTTGCCGCCGATGCTGACCGAATCGCTGATCCGGATCGTGCTGGACTCCTTCATTACCTCTTTTGAAGCCAGTTTGTAAGGCTGCAGAATCGGCACCACACTTTCAACTCCGTTCATGGACTCGATCGACTGCAGCGCCTCTTTGCCCCGTTCGTCGCCAATGGCGCCGATGACATCCCTGGTGGTGCCATGGATTACATGGGGGGTGTAACCAAGTTCCTTGATCTTCTTGAGAACCTCTTCCTTCTCCCTCTTGTCTGCACCTGCCTTCATTACGATAATCATCCTTTTTCTCCCTCTGAAAACCAAAAGGCCGAAAGAATCAATCCCCCGGCCTCACGCATCTGACACAAAAAAACCGGGGGGGAAATAATTCTCCACCCCGGTTTTCAATCTTTTTCTGATCAGTATTCCTCTCAGTTCAGACGAAACTCTGGGGCGGAGTGCCTAAAATAAAAGCCGCACCAAAAGTTAAACGCAAAAACTGTCGAAAAATACTGATTTGTCATGTCGTTTTTATCGCAGAAGCATGGCGATAGTGTCAAGGAAAAAGTTGGTCAGCAGATTCTGGGAAGCTGCTCGCCGCTCAGCATCTCCACATTCCTTGTCCCGCCGGACACGGTTTCCAGCCGGATCCTGCCGCTGCCGTTGCCGGTGACCGTGCCGATTATGGCGGCATCGTGGCCAAGGGGGTGCCGCTTCAGGATTGCCAACGCCTGCTGCCCTGCTTCAGGAGCGACGAAAAGCAGCAGTTTTCCTTCGTTGGCCACATAGAGAGGATCCAGGCCGAGAATGGCACAGACCCCTTTGACGCTGCTTTTTACCGGCAGTGCTGACTCCTGCAGCAGTAGGTCGATAGCGGATTGCAGGGCTATCTCCTTCAGCGTGGTTGCCACGCCGCCCCGGGTCGGGTCGCGCAGCACATGGACAGAGCTGCCGCAAGCTGTGAGCAGTTCCTGGACAAGCCCGTTCAGAGCGGCGCAGTCGGTTTTTATGTCGGTGTCCAGTTCAAGCCCTTCGCGGCTGGCCATGATGGCAATGCCATGGTCGCCGATGGTGCCGCTGACGATGATGCTGTCCCCTGCCCTGGCCTTTGCGCCGCCGATGCTGAACTGATGCTCAATGATGCCGATGCCCGAAGTGTTGATGAAGATCCGGTCGGCCTTGCCCCTTGGCACAACCTTGGTATCACCGGTGACAATCCTGATGCCGGCAAGATCAGCTGCCTGGCGCATGGACGCCAGGATTTCGCCAAGTTCCTTCTTGCTGAAACCTTCTTCGAGAATCAGGCCGACACTCATCCAGAGCGGTCTGGCTCCCATCATGGCCAGGTCGTTCACCGTGCCGTTGACTGCCAGATCGCCGATGTTGCCGCCGGGGAAGAAGACCGGGTCAACCACGTAGGAGTCGGTAGTGTAGGCAAGCCGGCCGCCGGTGCAGTCGAGCAGCGCGGCATCATCTCCTCCGGCAGCATCGCCGGAAAGTGTCGGGACAATAAGCTCGTCCAGCAGCTGGTGGGACAGCCGGCCGCCGCTGCCGTGGCCGAGAAGGATAAGGTCGTTGTTCATGCCGGTCGCTCCCGCCTCCTGGCCAGTAAAATGACGTTGGCGATGGTGAATATTGCTCCGCCGGCCAGAGCCATTCCTGCACCCGGTTCCTTGTGAATCTCCACCAGCGCCGCCTGCTGCGGCGGAGGTGCGATGTCCTTGATGTAGATGCCGTGCCCCTGGTAGAAAAAGGGGTGATTGGGGCTGATCCGGGCACTTTTTCTGCTGTTGCCGGCCATGTATTCCAGGTTTGCCGAGTAGGCTGTTGCCATACCCATTTTGCCGTAGGTGGCGGCAAAGCCGATGAAGGCGACATTGGAGCCGTCCGGAAAGGTTATGCCAGAGCCCTGCTGCACCTGTACTGTCTGTTTGAAGCCGCCGTAGGCGCTCTGCAGATGGGCAACCATGATGCAGAGGAAGCCCAGATGCATCAGCTGCGGAGCTATCCGTACCAGAAAGCTGCCCCGCTGCCACTTGACCCGCAAAGATTCGATGCTGCAGAGCACCGTATTGAGGGCCAGCAGCGCCAGCAGTACCAGGGCTCCCCAGAGCCACCAGGAATCCCGCAGCGGCACCTCTCGCAGCCAGTCAAGCAGGGCAACCTCGTTGATGAACGAGCCTTCCCCTTGCAGAAACGAGCCGGCCGCCAGAAAGAGCATCACTCCGGCGATGAGCCAGATTCCCAGGGTGAGCGAGGCGAGATTTTGATAGATCCGTTGCATCATAATGAAATCATTTCACTCCTCTATTGCTTTAAGGAGCGTCAATTTTTTGCAAGGTCAAGAAAGGCAAACGATTGCGCGGAGGCGTGGCAGCGCCACGTCGCACAAGTAATCGGGCAGCCTGACGCAGAGATTGCGAAAAAGTGGCGCTCCATTAAAAACTGTGTGAACTCTTCATGAGCATACTGACCCCCAGATAAGTGAACATCGTCACACCGAAGCCGATGATCCCCCCCCAGGCAACCGCTTTTTCCCAAGCGGGCCCTTTGAGGCGGATATGCAGGTAGCAGGCGTAGAAGAGCCAGAGGATGGAGGTCCAGAACTCCTTTGGTGTCCAGAGCCAGTAGGTCCCCCAGGCGTAATATCCCCAGATGCCGCCGGAGGTCATGGAGGCGGAGAAAAAGGAGAAGCCTACCAGTGCCGCCTTGTACTGCAAATCCAGACTGTTGCGGTCACCGGTTCTCAGGAACATGATCCCCAGAATCGCCCCCACTCCGAACAGGGCGTAGGCAAAGAAGGCCAGCGCCACATGCAGTTCGAACCAGAGAGTGTTGAGGATCGGCGGCATCGGCATGTTGAAAGCCGGGAAAGGGAGTGCCATCAGCCCGGTAACGGCGGTCAGCAGGGAAGCTGCTATCCGGAAGAAATCGGAATCACGCAGCGCCGGGGTAAAGAGAAATGGGAGCGCCATCAGGGCACAGCAGGTGGAGAAGAAGGCAATGGTGTCGTGGGGACCAATGAGCGGCAGCCGGCCCAACTCAGCGCCACGGACAGCCATGTAAGCCAGCTCGGCGACTGCCCCGGCAATGAAAAGTGGCCGCCGGAAGCCGCCGAACAGATAAAGTGCAATCGATAGACAGAGGAGCCATTTCATGATTGGGGGAGAGTATACCGGAGCGGCGGATGGGACAAGGGAAAATTTACACGCCTGACGAGAGATACGGCAGTTGGGCACTGCCTCCGTTCGTCTGCTGAACCGGCTTCTGCAATTCTAAGTTCATTTCGCTACAGTCGATAAACTCGCTTCGCTCAGACAGTATCGACTGTTTACACGAAATTTCACTAAGAATTGCTACGAACCCGGTTCAAATGACTCTCTACGGCAGCACCCAACTGCCGTAAGGCTTAGCTGTGCTCACCGGTCATCTTATCCGGCCGCACCAGCCGGTCAAACTCCTCTCCGGTCAAAACCCCCATCTGCAGGCAGGCTTAACGGAGGGTGAGTCCTTCGTGGTGGGCCTTGTGCGCCACTGCCGCGGCCCGGTCATAGCCGATCTTCGGGGAGAGCGCCGTTACCAGCATGAGGGAGTTCTCCAGATGGGCGGCAATGCGGGCCCGGTCAAGCTGCAGGCCAGCCAGCAGATGCTCCCTGAATGAGCGGCAGACGTCGGCAAGCAGATTTACCGACTGGATGAAACAGTGAATCATCACCGGTTTGAAGACATTCAGCTCGAAATTCCCCTGGGAGCCGGCAAAGCCGATGGCCGCGTTATTGCCGTGAACCTGGACGCAGACCATGGTCATGGCTTCACATTGGGTCGGGTTCACCTTGCCCGGCATGATGGAAGAGCCGGGCTCGTTTTCCGGGATCACCAGTTCCCCCAGGCCGCATCTCGGGCCTGAGGCCAGCCAGCGAATATCATTGGCTATTTTCATCAGGGAGGCTGCCAGGGTTGCCACGGCGCCATGGGCAAAGACCAGCTCGTCATGGGCGGAGAGGGCGGCAAATTTATTGGGATGGGAGCGGACCGGTAGTCCGGAAAGTGAGGCAATTTCTGCCGCTGCCAGCTCGGCAAAGCCCTGGGGGGCGTTCAGCCCGGTGCCGACGGCAGTGCCGCCGAGGGCCAGGTCAAACAGCCCGTCAGAGGCGCTGCCAAGCCGCTCCAGATCACGCCTCAGAAGACTGGCCCAGCCGGACATCTCCTGCCCGACGGTCAAGGGAACAGCGTCCTGCAGGTGGGTTCGGCCGATTTTCACCACTGGGGCAAACTCTGCAGCCAGGGCTTCTATCCGCTCTGCCACTGCCGTCACCGCTGGCAGCAGCTGTTCATGGAGAGCGGCCGCCGCCGCCATGTGCATGGCCGTCGGAAAGGTGTCGTTGGACGACTGGGACATGTTGACATGGTCATTGGGGTGAATCGGGCTCTTGCTGCCCCGCGCCACTCCGGCCAGTTCGTTGGCGCGGTTGGCAATCACTTCGTTGGCATTCATGTTGGTCTGGGTGCCGCTGCCGGTCTGCCAGACGGCCAGGGGAAACTGGCCTGCCAAAGCTCCGGCAATGACTTCGTCCGCCGCTGCGGCAATCAGGCCGGCTTTGTCCGGCGGCAGGATTCCCAGCTGCCGGTTTACCGTGGCGGCCGCTTTTTTCAGGATCCCGAAAGCGCGCACCAGCTCAGCCGGCATCTTCTCGCTGCCGATTCTGAAATGGCGCAGCGAGCGCTCTGTCTGCGCTCCCCAGTAGGCCTCGGCAGGGACTTCGATCTTTCCCATACTATCCGTTTCGGTTCTCGTCTTAGGGGTCATGGTTCACCTCGCAGTCTTTACTGGTACCGGACTGCAGTCGCGGAGAACCGGCTGCGCTCCGTCTGCCTGCCACCGGGTGCGGAATCTGCCAGTTCCGGCTTTATTATAGCACCGGATCGGGAGTTATGTTTTCGGCCTAACTCTTCAGGGTTACGGCAAAAACTTGCAACGGTTCACTCTTGCCTTTGGCAATAATTTGACGCGTTTCCTGGACGTCAAACAGTCCGGCACCCCTTTGCATGACCTCGGCTGAAACAAGAAACTCACCGCTGCCGGCTGCGGAGCAGATTCGTTTGGCAGTATTGACCGTATCACCGATGATTTCGTAGCGCTTCAGCCCGGGGCTTCCCAACAGCCCCTCAACCACAAGTCCGGTATTCATGCCGGAGCCGACAGCCAGCCCCAATGTCGCCAATTCACGGGTGCAGGCGATGTGCAGACGGTAGGCATCCGCAGCGGCATTCTCAACGTCGGCAAAAAACGCCATGATTTCGTCGGCAGTATATTTGTGCATGATCACCTGCGATGCGCCGAGAACCTCTTCGGCAATTTCATAGTAGCGGTTCAGCATGCCGACGACTCTCTCGGGGGATTCCTGCTCACTCCAGCGGGTAAATCCACGAATGTCCATGAACAGCACGGCCCGCCCTCGCCGGGCCAGCGATAGGGACGAGGGGTCGGTCAGGGCGAGTGACACCATATTGCGCCCAAGGAGCCAGTAAGAGAAGGTTTGCAGCTGCTCGGCCGTGGAACGCAGGATTCTGAGAAACTGCTGTGAACGCGCATCGTCCAAACCGACGATGATGCTCATAAAGAGCAGGGCCGAGAGGATGAAAATATGACTTTTGTCCGTGAAAAAGATGGCAGGGTCGGCGTACTTGGCCTCGGTCAGTACCTCAATAAACCAGTACATGACAGCCAGGATTCCTGAACGGAGCACGTTTTCCAGCAGGATGAGGATCCCTTCCCGCTTCTCTCCCGATGCCAGCCGGAGTTGTTGCACGCCTCCGATGGCGATGGCGAATCCCCAGTAGGCGAAGTGAAACGGCAGGGAAAAGAAGGCGCCAACCGTGGTGCTGGCAAGCTCCAGAGAGGTATAGACCACCGGCCCGATCAGGTTGCCGAGAAGTGGCCGCGGCCGGCCTTCATGGGTCCATTTACCGATAAAATAAGCCTGTATGACAGCGGCGCAAAGCGAAGCATAGAAATCGACCGATTGTACATAGTGGGAAGGCCCCTCAAGAATCAGCTCGATCAGAATGTTCGCCAGTGGGAAGTGAAAGGAGTTTTTTAGAAACTCGAGGGTGACAGCTCCCCTGAGAGTGCCGTGAATCCGCTCGTCAAGAAGCTTCGACATGAGTTCAGACCTTGGTACTGCTAATGGCCGTTATGTAGACTACCAGTTCCCCGGAAGGCCTGCGAATCGTGACTTCGTCATCGATTTTCCGCTGCAGCAGAGCCTGCCCCACCGGTGAATCGATGCTGATCATCCCCTGGGAGACGTCAAACTCATCTGCCCCGACCAGCCGGTAGCAGCGCGTCTCCCCCTCCTCCGTCTCGTAGGTCACCCAGCAGCCAAAGGAGACAGAATGGGGGTTGGCAGGAGGGGCAGCAACTTTCAGCACCTTCAGCCTGCTCCCCAGATGTTTCAACTTCCGGTCGATTTCCCGTAACCGCTTCTTGCCGTAGATGTATTCGGCATTTTCCGAGCGGTCCCCCTCTGCGGCTGCATCGGAGACCCCCTGAACTACTTTCGGCCGTTCGACCTGCCAGAGATAATCGAACTCATCCTGCAATTTTTTAAGGCCTTCGGCTGTAATCAGATTTGTCATACATTTCTCCCGCAAAACTTCCTGGTGAAAAATTACCCTAAACGGAAAAAAGATGTAAGATGAATTTCTTGCCAGGCAGGTTATACTTCAAATTTATGCATCAACCTCTACAGGAAGGCCACGGATAATGACAGCAATAAAAAAACGGAAGAAAATTTACAGCCCGGGATTGACCCAGGCGCCACCTCTGGCAATGGATGTTGCCGGCCTTACCAGGGGCTTCAGGCACTATTATGCCCATAGCTTGGGGCGGGATAAGTACTGCCGCTCTGCACAGTATCACTACATTGCCCTTGCTTTGACCGTGCGGGATCGCTTGATGGAAAGGTGGAAACAGACCCGCTACGCCTATGAGGAGAGTGACTGCAAGCGGGCATATTACCTGTCGCTGGAGTTCCTTATGGGGCGTTCGCTCGGCAATGCGGCACTTAATCTCGGGCTTACGGACAAGATCAGCGACGCTCTCCACTCCCTCGGTCTGGAGATGGAGGACCTGGTTGATGCCGAGCAGGATGCCGGCCTTGGCAATGGCGGTCTCGGGCGGCTGGCAGCCTGTTTCCTGGATAGCTGCGCTACGTTGCAGCTGCCGGTTGTCGGCTACGGCATCAGATACGAGTATGGCATGTTCCGCCAGAGAATCGAGAACGGCAGGCAGGTGGAAGAGCCGGATCACTGGCTGCGGGGCAGTAACCCGTGGGAGCTGCCACGGCCTGAGTACCGCCAGAAAGTCCATTATGGCGGCAGGAGCGAGTTCTTTCGTGACGAAGAAGGGAAGATAACGGTCAGGTGGGTGGATACCCATGACGTGCTGGCCGTCCCCTACGATATCCCGGTGCCCGGCTACAATAACGGCACGGTC
>VEOV01000288.1 GCA_012026855.1 Geobacter sp. | reverse complement strand
CTTGTGGGGCGTGTAGAACTCGCCCGCCTTCTTCCCAGCGTCGGCAGCGAACCGCTCGATCAGGTTGATGTAGGTGTTGCCGATTACATCCTCGGAAACATTGCCAGGACTCATGTCCAGCTGCGGCTTGTTGAAATCCTCCAGCAGTGTCTTCAGCCGGCGGTTGCGGTCCTTGGTCCGACCGAGATTGGCTTCGCTGTTGAAATCGATATTGCGGAAAACCCCTTCCAGCTTGGCCTTGTTGGCCTCCTCAATGGCATCCAGGACGATGTTGATCAGATCACCGATGTTGGCCACGCCGCGCCGCTCGTAGAGGCTGTAGTAATCGGCCAGAAAGCGGTCTTCCACCTCGCCGGTTTCGTGATTCTTCAGCTCGGCAAAGGGGAGCACGAACCGCTCCCGCTCAAGCTTGCGGCGGATGCGGGTATCATCGTCACCGTACTGCTGGCGGTACTCTTCGTAATGATCCTTCCAGACATCGGAGATATATTTCACGAACAGCATGACCAGGATGTAGTCCTTGTATTGCGCCGGATCGACCACTCCCCGGAAGGTGTCGCAGGCCGCCCAGGCCGCGTTGTTGATGTCTTTCTGATCGATTTTCAAATTATTCTCCTTGAGCCAACTGAAGTAAGGTAGACGAAATATACTGCTGCCTTTTGTCGGCAAGCTTCTTCATGATGCGTTGTTCTTCTTCTGCCAGGGCTGCCATTTCGACGATGAGCTGCTGCCTGGCCAGGGAAGGAATAGCCACTTCCAGGTTTTCCAGCGACTGCTTGCTGATCATCTTCAGCGCCGTGCCTGAGGCACAACTCGTCAGATAGGATTGAGCAGGCTGCTGGCTGATGAACCAGTTCAGGTATTCCGGCAAAATATGTTTACTATTAACTCTGATGCGGAGAAGAGGGGCTGCAATAACGGCGATACCGGGATCGTCAGCCAGCATGGCGGAATTGCTGGTAAGGCCGCGGGATCGGAAAATAAGGTCGCCTGGTCGGGCTAGATGATGCTCTCTGGGCACCTCCATATCCACCCGCACCAGCTCGCTGCAGTCGACCAGGTTGGCGCTGGTCAGATCTTTCATCTGGATGACAGCAACAGCCCCGCTATCCTGCGCTTCAAGGCGAGAGCGGAATGAATAGCCAGCCTGAACAGTTGCGATATTTTCAAGTATTGCCTTCATAAAACTCCATTTTTACAATAACAGCGTAACTGCAATATAACTGCCACATTAACAGTTGTCAAGGTGCAATATTTGTAAAAATGTCGTTACTGTAAATAAATTTGTAAATAGAAAAGGGACGCCTCTACGAAGCGCCCCTTCACTACAGCGATTGTAAGACCAGCTAGACCTGCACCTACATGATATAGCCAATCCGGAAAGCTCCCCAGTGACGACCATTGACATGGATCGGAGCAGAGATGTCCCAGAGCTTTTCCCCGGTATCACGGAAATAGACCTGCACCAGTACCCCATTGGTATTGCGGGCCGCGGCCAACTCTACCGCACCGTTGAACATCCGCTTGGTCCGGTTGCCGACCCGGTCCTTCTCAACATCGCCGGTCAGCGGCAAGGAATTCTGACGATGGTGAGTCGGCAGGTAACCGTTCCGGTCGACCATGACAGCGTAGATTACCTGACTGTCACGGAGGTGATCATCTTCGAAATCCTGAATCCGGGCATCGCAAAAAGCGTCATAGCGGGTGTGGAATTTGGGGGGATCGGTGCCGGGAATCGGCACATAGTTTTCATCAAAAATATCATCCAGGGACAGCTGACCGCTGGCAACAGCCTCTGCCAGCAGCTGCTCCATGGCCCTGGCCGCGCCGGCAGCCGCACTCCTCCCCTTTGACTCGATCTCCTCCTCCATCAACCCTTTCAGCTGCTCAGCCAGTTTGGCCAGCTCGCCGATGGCCATTTCCGTCTCCCGTGATCCTTCGGCTGCTTGCAGGGAGACATCCCTGACCTCGTTCATGGTATCAGCCAGCTGCTCGCAGGCCGAGGTCTGCTGCCGGGTCGACAGGGCAATCTCCCGTGATGCCCGCAGGGTTTCCTCCACCATGGACATGATGCTGCCAAAGGAAGCCTGCACCTTTTCCACCAGGCTAGAGGCATGATCGACCGCCTTGATCCCCTCTTCGGTCACCATGACCGTGCTGTTGGTCGACTTCTGAATCTCTTCCACCAGCCCTTTGATCTGCCGGGTGGCAACCACGGTTCGCTCCGCCAGCCGCCTCACTTCTCCGGCAACAATGGCAAAGCGCTTGCCGGCTTCGCCGGCGCCGGCAGCCTCGATGGCAGCATTCAGGGCCAGCAGGTTGGTCTGGTCGCTGATTTCATCGATAATCTCGACGATGCCGCCGATTCTCTGGCTCTGATCTCCCAGCTTGAGCATGTTCACAGCGATGTTCTGCACCTGGCCACGCAGGGTTGCCATGCCGGCGGTGGCATTGCCCACATCTTCCGTGCCTGCCTGGGAGTTTTGGCTGGTGGCTTCGGCCATGGACTCAACTGTCTGGGAATTGGTAGTGATCTGCCTGGCGGTCACGGCAATCTCTTCGGCTGTCGTCGTCACCTCCTGCACCGCTGCCGCCTGCTGGGCTGAACCGGCCACCTGGCTGACGATAATGGCGTTCATTTCGCTGGCAGAGCTGGAGAGGTGAAAGATTGCTTCCCGGATGGAGGCAAAGAGACGGTTGTTCTTGTCAATTTCTTCTTTCAGGTTTTTCACGATAACCGTGGTCATCCGGTTGAGGGCCTCGGCCAGCCGGCCGATTTCGTCCCGGCCTTCCACAACCACCTGCTCGTCAAGCTGCCCTTCACTGATCCGCTGTGCCGACAGGGTCAGCCGGTCCAGCGGTCCGGTAATGCTCCGCACGATCCAGACCCCGGCAACAACCATGAGCATGATGATCAGCAGGGTTGAGGTCAGGTTATATTTAAGGAAGTTGGCCCGCAACTGGCCGAAATAATCCTCCTTGTTCACCCCCGGAACAATCCACAAGCCCCACGGCTTGATGTAACGATAGGCAACAATCTTCTCCTGGCCAGTGGTGGTGGCGGTATACTCGCACAGCCCCCCGGACTGATCGGCGCGGATTTTGTCGATATGGGGCTGTCCGGCCAGACTTTTCCCTTCATCCTTATGGTGGACCACCAGGGTACCCTGAGCGTCCAGCAGAAAGAGATAGCCGCTCTTGCCGATTTTGGTCTGGTAGACAGACTGTTTGAAATCAGGCTCCTGCCAGGCGTTTGGCCTTACCGTAGCGATATAGGAGATGCTCTTTTCAAGGGCATCGGCAATGGCAGTGACATCGGTCCGCATTATGGCAACGATCTGCCGCTCGGCAATGACGTAGGAGACGGCGACATTCAGCACCACCGCCAGAAAGCCAAGAGTCAGCAACAGTAATAGTCTTGCTCTGATCGTTGTCATCTACCTGCTCCTCCCGGCAATGCCGTCATTTCAGGCTTGATTCGCGCCATCGTTATCCCTTCAGCAGATTTCATAGACTGTTAACCTGGTTTATCAGAGTTCCCTTGAGAAATGCGGCGATATTGTTGGCCACGATCCCCATGAGCCGCTGCCTGGCTGCCAGGGAGGCCCAGGCAATGTGGGGGGTAAAGATGCAGTTGGTTGCCCCCAGGAGCGGATTATCGGCCAGCATCGGTTCATGGGCCACCACATCCAGTCCGGCACCGGCAATGGTGCCGGCGTTGAGGGCAGCCGCCAGGTCGGCCTCATCTACCAGCCCACCCCGGGCCACGTTCAGCAGGAACGCGGTCGGTTTCATGGCAGAGAGCAGGCTGGCATTGACAAAACCGGTATTCTCCGGCGTCTGGGGGCAGTTGAGGCTCACCACGTCGGCCGTGGCAAAGAGCTCTTCCAGGGGAACGATCTTGACCGGCACCGGACCGCTGTCAGCAGGAATCCGCGGCGCATGGGCAATGACCTGCATGCCAAAAGCGTGGGCGATCCGCGCCACGGCCCGGCCAATGGTGCCATAGCCGACGATCCCCATGGTCAGGCCGTCCAGCTCGGTCAGCGAGCCGATCCAGAAGGAGTGGTCCGGAGAGCGGACCCAG
>VEOV01000290.1 GCA_012026855.1 Geobacter sp. | reverse complement strand
TGAACCCACGTATGTACGAGTCACAGTCGTAAGTGTTAACCGCTTCACCATGGCCACCATAACTTCCATCGGAATAGTCCGAGCAGAAGAAAAGACTTTATAAAAGAGATTGCCGTTTTTGTCAATCCAATAATTGCTATCCCTGTGTGCAAAAATATTCCGACAGGGAATCGCTGCGTAACCGTTGGCATCTGAGCGAATCTCCTTGCTTCCTGTTGGTGATTGCGGTATGTACTGTCCTTCATTTGCTATGGCTTCCATATAGTTAGCCATGTTTTTATTGACAAAGCCGGCCATCTGACTATACTACACGTTTCATATGATGACAAAGGCTGCCAATTGAAGATCAGGGTAATCGACATCACAGAGAAGGAAAAGCTGCTTGAGTCTTCGGATGACGTGTCTCTTTACCCGACCCTGCAGGAGGCTCAGCTGGCCGGAGAATGCACTTTTACTTCTCCTCTGGCAGTATCTCTCTCGCTCGTCAGGGAGTATGGGCATATCAGGTTGAACGGCAGGGTCACCGTATCGGTTGATCTCTCCTGTTCACGATGTCTGGCCGACTTTTCGAAGGATTTGTCATCGACTTTTACCATCTACTATACCCAGGCAGCTGAGACCTCTGCGGAAGAGGATGAGGTTGAGCTTGGTGAAAGTGATCTAGTTGCCGCTTTTTACAGCGGTGACGAGATCGATTTTAGTGATGAAATTGCCCAGCAGGTTCTGCTGGAGCTTCCATACAAACCGCTCTGCTCTGAAGGCTGCAAAGGTCTTTGTCCTGTTTGCGGAGTGGACATGAATAGTGTGGCGTGCAGCTGCAACAGTACAAATAAGTCACTTGCTTTCAGCCCTTTGCAGGGTTTCAAGGTGAAAAACTAAAGGAGAACTCAAGCTATGGCAGTACCCAAGAAAAAGACATCCAAATCACGCAAGAATATGAGAAGGGCACACGATTTCCTTACCCCTCAATCCGTTTCCACCTGCCCTCAGTGCAAGGCTGCCAAGCTGCCGCACCGTGCCTGTCCTACCTGCGGCACTTACAAGGGTAAAGAAGTAATCAAGACAGAAGAAGTTTAGTAGCCACTCTGAACAGACTTCTATGCCAATAAGAATTGCTGTAGATGCGATGGGGGGAGATAATGCCCCGAAGGTTGAGGTCGAGGGGGCAGTTGCTGCTGCCCGCGATTTCTCTGTTCCCATTATTCTTGTCGGCGACAGGGATCTGCTTGCCGCAGAGCTCTCCCACCACAATACTGCCGGTCTTGATATCAGGATACATCATGCCAGCGAAGTCGTCGGTATGCACGATTCCGCCTCAGACGCCATCAGGAAAAAGAAGGACTCATCAATCAGGGTTGCCTATGAACTGGTAAAGTCAGGCGAGGCTGATGCTGTGGTGAGTGCCGGCAATTCCGGCGCCACAATGGCTGCCGGCATGTATGTCCTGAAAAGGCTCAGCGGCATCGAGCGCCCGGCGATTGCCCAGGTGTTTCCAACTCTTTCCGGTCATACCGTTGTGCTTGATATTGGTGGCAATGTTGACTGCAAGCCGGTGCATCTGGTGCAGTTTGCCATTATGGGTGAGGTCTATGCCCGTCACGTTCTCGGCATAGCCAAGCCAAGAGTCGGTCTGCTGTCAAACGGCGAAGAAGAGTCCAAGGGTAATGATCTTACCCGGGAGACAAGCCAGATTCTGAAAGAGGTCGCCTTTGAGTACAAAGGGTACATCGAGGGGCGGGACATCTTTGCCGGTAATGCTGATGTTGTCGTCTGTGACGGTTTTGTCGGCAACATTGTTCTCAAGCTTTCCGAAGGGCTGGCAGAGGCGGTCGGCACCATGCTCAAGGAAGAAATCTGCAAGAGCTTCATCGCCAAATTCGGCTATCTGCTGGCCAGGCCGGCGTTTTCCAGGTTCAAGAAGAAAGTCGACTATGCTGAGTATGGCGGGGCTCCTCTTTTTGGTATCAACGGCGTCGGTATGATCTGTCATGGCGGTTCCAACGTGAAAGCCATCAGAAATGCCATTCGTTTTGCTTCTGACTATGCGGCTAAAGGTGTCAATCAGAAAATGGCGGAAAAAATTCAGGAAAACTTCAAGATTTACTCCCAGCAGCGTGAGACAGTAAAAGACCCATCTCCATCCTGAACAGAGGTTTCCGTATGCGCAGCCGGATTATCGGTACAGGTTCATACCTTCCAGACAAGATACTTTCCAACCGTGATCTTGAACAGATGGTTGATACCACTGATGAGTGGATTATCACCCGTACGGGGATAAGTGAGCGCCGCATTGCCGCTCCTGAAGAATATACATCCACTCTGGCGTTCAATGCTTCTGAGAGAGCCTTGGCGATGGCAGGTATTTCTGCAGAAGACCTCGATCTGATCATTGTTGCCACGGTTACCCCTGATTTCCCATTCCCTTCAACTGCCTGCCTGCTGCAGAGCCGGCTGAAAGCTGTCAATGCCGTTGCTTTTGACATCTCTGCCGCCTGCTCGGGTTTTATCTTTGGACTTGCCACTGCCGACAAATATATCCGGACCGGGGCGGTTAAAAATGCCCTTGTTGTCGGTGCTGAGCTGTTGTCGAGAATCGTCGACTGGCCCGACCGGAACAGCTGCCTCCTTTTTGGTGACGGCTCCGGAGCCGCAGTGCTCCAGGCCACGGACGCCGACGTCGGCATCATGGATGCTTTCATGAAGAGTGACGGTTCATTCTGGGAACTGCTTTATCAACCTGCCCCCGGGAGCCGTAACCCTGCCAGTCAAAAAGTCCTTGACGAAAGGCTGAATTTCATCAGGATGCAGGGCAATGAGGTCTTCAAGCTGGCAGTCAGGGCCATGGAGGATGCCGCCAATCAGGTGCTTGCCGCCGGCGGTTTTTCCGTTGACGATGTGGCGCTTTTCATTCCCCATCAGGCAAACAGGCGTATTATAGACGCTATTGGTAAACGTCTTGCGGTCTCCGAAGAAAAAGTTTATGTCAATATCGACCGCTATGGTAATACTTCATCGGCCTCTATTCCGATCGCCCTTGATGAGGCCAATCGAGCCGGTCGTATCAAGCGGGATGACCTCCTGTTGCTGGATGCCTTTGGTGGCGGACTTGCCTGGGGGGCACTGACAATTCGCTGGTAATATCGACTTTAAAGGAATGATCATGTCAAAAAAAGCGTTCATCTTCCCCGGTCAGGGCTCCCAGTATGCCGGCATGGGGAAAAATCTGGTTGATAATTTCAAGGTGGCGGCAGAAACCTTTCAGGAGGCAGATGATGCCCTTGGTTTCAAGTTGTCGGCACTCTGCTTTAACGGGCCGGAAGAGGAGCTGAAACTTACCGCCAATACCCAGCCTGCTATCCTTGCAACCAGTATTGCGGCCCTGCGGGTAGTAAGAAGCGAAACAGCGCTGGCCGCTGATTATCTGGCCGGCCATTCCCTGGGTGAATTCTCAGCCCTGGTTGCTTCGGGCAGTTTCCCTTTCAGCGATGCACTCCGCACGGTAAGGGCCCGCGGAACGTTCATGCAGGAGGCAGTGCCGGTCGGTGTCGGCGCCATGGCTGCCATTCTGTCGGTCGAAGCAGACGCCCTGGTCGAGATCTGCGCTGATGCGGCCCAAGGCGAGGTGGGTGCGCCGGCAAATTTCAATTCTCCTGGACAGATAGTCATTGCCGGCCATGCAACAGCGGTCAACAGGGCAATCGAGATTGCCAAGGGGAAAGGGTTCAGAAAAGCGATGCTGCTGCCGGTGAGCGCACCATTTCATTCGGCGCTCATGACTCCTGCCGGTCTAAGGCTGCGCGACGTGCTTGCTACTGTTAATCTCGCGGAACTTGCCGTACCGGTGGTGACCAATGTAGAGGCGCTCCCCAATGCCGATGCTGCCAGAGTCAAGGAGTTGCTGGTTACTCAGGTAAGCGCCCCGGTTAGATGGGATGAATCGGTCCGCAAAATGGTGAGCCTTGGAGTGACTTCTTTCATTGAGATCGGCCCGGGCAAGGTTCTTTCCGGTCTGGTAAAGCGTATCGATAAAGAAGTCGCCACAACGAATATTGAAGATACCGCAGGGCTGCAGGCTCTGCAGAACTGCTAAAGGGAGGCTCCATGATAGAAATCAACGAGATAATGTCCATTCTGCCCCATCGCTATCCTTTTCTTCTGGTAGACAGGATTGTTGAGATGGAGGAGGGGAAAAAAATCGTCGGGCTGAAGAATGTCACCATGAATGAGCCTTTCTTTCCGGGTCATTTTCCAGGTCACCCTGTTATGCCAGGTGTACTGATTATCGAGGCCATGGCCCAGGTTGCTGCCATTCTGGCCTATAAATCGGTTCCTGAAAATCAGGGCAAGGTTACCTATTTTGTCGGTATCGATAATACAAAGTTCAGAAAACCGGTTATGCCGGGTGATCAACTTAAACT
>VEOV01000353.1 GCA_012026855.1 Geobacter sp. | reverse complement strand
CTGATCACCCCGATAGCCATGGACGAAGGTCTGAGATTCGCTATTCGTGAAGGTGGCCGTACCGTAGGCGCTGGCGTCGTCAGTGCAATTATTGAATAAAGTTTAGTTGAGAGGGTGTCAATGCAAGCACAGAAGATAAGAATTCGTCTCAAGGCCTATGACCATAGACTTCTGGATCAGTCAGTCACCGAGATAGTTGATACAGCCAAAAGAACCGGAGCAAGAATTGCCGGTCCGGTGCCGCTGCCGACAGTCATTAACAAGTACTGCGTACTCAGAGGCCCTCACGTTGACAAAAAATCCCGTGAGCAGTTTGAGATAAGAACTCATAAACGTTTGATCGACATTCTCGAACCAACTCAACAGACTGTTGATTCACTTATGAAACTCGACCTCTCTGCTGGCGTTGATGTTGAGATCAAGCTCTAACAGAAGACTACAGGAATAGGATTCAGTGACCATGAAGAAGGGAATTATAGGAAAAAAACTTGGCATGACACAGATCTTTGCTGATGACGGCCGTCGTATACCGGTGACTGTTGTGGAAGCAGGTCCTTGTGTTGTCCTCCAGAAAAAGACATCTGAAAAAGATGGCTACTCTGCAATTCAGCTTGGTTTTTCCCAGAAGGATGCATCCAGGGCGAATAAGCCTTCTGTCGGGCATTGCAAAGCTGCAGGTCAAGGTGTATTTCAGCACCTTAAAGAGTTCAGGATTGACGATGCTGAAGGTCTGGCAGTTGGTGATCTTGTCAAGGCTGATATCTTTGCTGCCGGTGATGTGATTGATGTCACAGGCGTGAGCATAGGCAAGGGCTTTCAGGGTGTCATCAAGCGTTGGGGTTTCAAGGGTGGTAGAAGCAGCCACGGTTCCACCTTCCACCGTGCCCCAGGTTCTATTGGTTGTTCAGCTACCCCTTCACGGGTATTTAAAAACAAGAAAATGCCAGGACAACTTGGTAATGAGACAGTAACAGTTCAGAAACTTACCGTTGTTCGTGTTGATGCAGCTGATAATCTCATTCTGGTCAAAGGTGCACTTCCTGGTGCGAAGAATGGTATAGTCCTGCTCAAGGACAGTGTTAAGGTAAACGGTTAGTAAAACCCCTCATTGGAGAAGGTGATGGCAACAATAGACGTATTTGATCTTAATAGATCCAAAGTTGATGAAATGAACCTTAGTGACGAGGTTTTCAATACTGAAGTTCGTGAGTATCTTATCCACGAAGCAGTAAAAATCCAGCTTGCCAATAGAAGGGCGGGTACTGTTGCTGTAAAAAACAGGTCTGCAGTTTCTGGTGGTGGTAAGAAGCCTTTCAAACAAAAGGGTACTGGCGGCGCTCGTCAGGGTTGCATCAGGGCACCGCACTATCCTGGTGGTGGTGTTGCTTTCGGCCCTCAGCCAAAGGTTTATAACCTGGCAATGAACAAGAAAGCCAGGAAGGCAGCCATTAAATCTGCTCTTTCCCTTTTCTTCAAGGGTAACAAACTGACGGTTGTGAACAATTTCAACCTTGATGCCATCTCTACCAAGTCATTCAATGGTGTTCTTGGTAAATTTGAGCTGCAGAAGGCACTTCTTGTTATTGATGCCGAGAATCGCAACCTCCAACTCTCAGCCCGTAATATCAAGAATGTTAAAGTCCTCTATGTCGACGCACTTAATATCTTTGACATGATGAAGTTTCAGAATGTTGTCATGACTCAGGAAGCTGTCAAGAGAGTAGAAGGAGCACTTACAGCATGAATATCTATGACGTAATAAGAAAGCCGCTTGTGACTGAAAAGTCGACTCTTGAAAAGGATTCTAAAAATGTCGTTGCTGTTGTAGTGAATGGCGATGCGAATAAGATCCAGATCAAGCAGGCTGCAGAAAAACTTTTCAATGTCGAAGTTAAAGGTGTGCGCACTATAAATGTTGCCGGTAAGGTTAAGAGAACCGGTAGAAACATCGGTAAGCGCTCAAACTGGAAAAAGGCTTATATATCACTTAATGTCGGCAGCAATATCGACTTCTTTGAACTGTAATAAATTTCGGAGTTACCAGACATGGCAATAAAGACATACAAACCAACATCAGCCGGGCGTAGACATCAAACCTGCTCAACTTTTGAGGAAATCACAAAGTCGACTCCTGAAAGATCCCTGCTGGTCTCATTGAAGAAGACTGGTGGAAGGAACAGCTTTGGCCGGATTACATCACGCCATATCGGTGGTGGACATAAACAGAAATACCGTATTATCGACTTCCGCAGGGACAAGATTGATATCCCCGGCAAGGTCGCAAGTATCGAGTATGATCCGTACAGATCCGCCCGTATTGCACTGATTAATTATGCTGATGGTGAGAAGCGTTATATTCTTGCCCCTTCAGATCTTACAGTCGGTCAAATTGTAATGTCCGGCGCGAGCTCTGATATCAAGCCTGGTAACACTTTGCCATTAAAACTCATTCCGCTCGGCACAATTATTCATAATGTTGAAATGAAGATTGGTAAAGGTGCTCAGCTTGTCAGAAGTGCTGGCACTTTTGCCCAGCTAATGGCTAAAGACGGCAAATACGTACAGGTAAAGCTTCCATCAGGCGAAGTGCGTATGATTCTTCAGGATTGTATGGCAACTATTGGCCAGGTTGGAAATCTGGATCATGAGAAGGTTTCCATTGGTAAAGCTGGCCGTTCAAGATGGCTCGGTCGCAGGCCAAAAGTTCGTGGTGTTGCCATGAACCCTGTTGATCACCCACACGGCGGTGGTGAAGGTCGTACTTCCGGTGGCCGTCACCCTGTTACTCCTTGGGGCATTCCGACCAAGGGATATAAAACACGCAAAAACAAGGTTTCTACCAGATTTATCGTAAAACCGCGTACAAAATAATCAGATAAGAGGTTTATGTAATGGCAAGATCAATTAAAAAGGGACCATTTGTTGATGGCCATCTCTCGAAAAAGGTTTCCGACCAGACAGCAGGTGCCAAGGGTCTCATAAAGACTTGGTCCCGCAGATCAACAATTACTCCTGATTTTATCGGTCTCTCTTTCGCCGTTCATAACGGGAAGAAATTCATACCGGTTTTTGTTACTGAGAACATGGTTGGCCATAAATTGGGTGAATTTTCACCGACGAGAACTTTTCACGGCCACGCTGCCGATAAGAAAAGCAAGCTAAAGAAGAAGTAAGAAAAAGGAGCAGATAAATGGAAGCTCAAGCTACTCTTAAGTCTGTGCGCCTTTCACCGCGCAGGACTAGACTGATTGTTGACATGGTACGCGGACTGGACATTCAGAAAGCGCTTAACATATTGACTTTTTCTCCACGCCCTTCTGCACGAATTGTTGCAGGTCTTCTTAAGTCAGCTGTTGCTAATGCTGAACAGAAGGGAGTTTCGGATGTAGATCGTCTTTATGTGAAAACAATATTCGTAGACGGTGGCACAGTTCTCAAGCGCTTTATTCCGCGTGCTCAGGGCAGAGCGAGCAAGATTCGCAAGCCGACCAGCCATATAACGGTAGTACTTGCTGACAAGAAATAGTCAATATTTATTAGTTGGAGGTGTAGTTTGGGCCAGAAAGTAAATCCGGTCAGTTTCAGACTCGGAGTAATTAAAACATGGGATTCTAAATGGTATGCAAAGGCTGGTTATTCTGCGCTTCTGCATGAAGATCTCAAGCTTCGCGAATTCCTCAAAAAGCGCCTTCATCACTCCGGTGTTTCTAAAATTGAGATTGAGCGGGCCGCCAATAAGGCTAAGATTAATATCTTTACTGCCAGGCCCGGACTTATCATAGGTAAAAAGGGGTCAGAAGTTGAGACTTTGAAAAAAGACCTTTCCAAGCTGACTTCAAAAGAGATTTTCCTGAATATTCAGGAGGTCAGGAAGCCAGAGCTTGATGCTCAGCTTGTTGCAGAGAGTGTTGCCCTGCAGTTGGAAAGAAGGATTGCTTTCCGCCGTGCCATGAAGAAGAGCGTTACTTCAGCTCTTAAATTTGGTGCGAAGGGTATTCGGATTACCTGCTCAGGAAGACTTGGTGGCGCTGAGATGTCGCGGACAGAGTGGTATCGTGAGGGCAGAGTACCTCTGCACACCCTCCGCGCTGATATTGATTACGGTTTCGCCGAGGCAAAAACAACCTACGGTATTATTGGAGTAAAAGTTCTTATATTCAAGGGTGAAGTTCTTCCCGGGCAATAGTTACAGGAGTTTGTCGATATGTTGATGCCTAAAAGAGTTAAGCATAGAAAACAGATGAAAGGCCGTATGACTGGAACTCCAGAGCGTGGCGTAACACTTTCTTTCGGTCAGTATGGATTGCAAGCTGTTGAATGCGCATGGATTGATTCACGTCAGATCGAGGCTGCTCGTATTGCAATGACCCGTTATATTAAGCGGGGAGGAAAAATCTGGATCAGGGTTTTCCCGGACAAACCTCTAACTGCTAAGCCTGCCGAGACACGTATGGGTAAGGGTAAAGGCTCTCCAGATTCTTGGGTTTGTGTAGTGAAGCCAGGTCGCATCCTGTATGAAATGGAGGGTGTCACCGAGGAGATTGCCAAAGAGGCATTCAGACTTGCTGCACATAAACTTCCGATTGGAACAAAATTTGTCAAGAGGATGGAAACAGATGAAGGCTAGTGAAATTCGTAATCTAAACACTGATGATCTGAAGGCAAAAGGGGTTGAGCTGGAGAAGGAACTATTCAATGTCCGCTTTCAACTTCATACAGGCAGGCTTGAAAATAGCGCAAAGATCAGTTCGATCCGTCGCCAGATAGCCAGAATCAATACACTAATTTCAGAGAAACAGGTTCAGAGGGGCTAGTGATGCGTGAACGTGGTCATAGAAAAGTTCAATTCGGTGTAGTCGTTAGTGACAAGATGGACAAAACTGTCGTAGTTAAAGTTGACCGTATTATTAAACATCCTGTTTATAATAAATACATCAAGCGTTCCGCTAAGTATAAGGCACATGATGAGCAGAACAGATGTAAAACTGGTGATCGCGTGCAGATTACAGCATGTCGGCCGCTAAGCAAAGACAAGTGCTGGACAGTAAGTCAAGTTATATAGAACAGCCATTTTGAGTAGGAGTTTCCAATGATTCAGATGCAAACTCTGCTAGATGTAGCAGATAATTCAGGTGCAAAAAAACTTTTCTGCATAAAAGTGCTTGGTGGTTCAAAGCGTAAATATGCCAGTATAGGTGATATAATCGTTGCTTCTGTTAAAGAAGCGCTGCCTAACTCAAAGGTTAAAAAGGGTGACGTTGTTAAAGCTGTCATCGTCAGGACTGCAAAAGAAATAGGAAGGCTTGACGGCTCTTATATACGCTTTGACGGCAATTCAGCTGTGGTTATAAATAATCAGCAAGAGCCTGTTGGTACTCGTATCTTTGGCCCTGTTGCACGCGAGCTTCGCGCCAAGAAGTTCATGAAGATAATCTCTCTGGCACCTGAAGTGCTTTAATAACAGTAAGGAATGACTATGCAAACCAACAAGTTTCACGTAAAGCGCGGTGATACCGTAACTGTAACTACAGGTAAAGACAAAAACAAGAACGGTAAGGTTCTTAAAGTGGATACCCTTAAGTCCGCTGCGATTGTTGAAGGTCTTAATATCGTAAAGCGGCATACCAGAGCCCGTGGCAATCAGCCCGGGAGCCTTGTGGAGAAAGAGGCTCCTATTCATATATCGAATGTCATGCTCTTTTGCGAGAAATGTGGCAAGCCGGTACGCGCCAAGTCCTCCCTGCTTGAGGATGGAAAAAAAGTCCGCGTCTGCAAAAAATGCGGCGAGTCTTTTGATAAATAACCAGGAGGAAGTAGATGGCCAGGCTTAAGGACATTTATATAAGTGAAGTTGTTCCCAAATTGATGAAGGACTTCAATTACAAAAGCGTAATGGAAGTTCCTAAAATCGAGAAAGTTGTTTTGAATATGGGACTTGGTGAAGCAATCCAGAATGTTAAAATTCTTGACTCAGCCGTTGAAGAGATCGGAATTATTGCTGGACAGAAGGCTGTTATTACAAAAGCTAAGAAATCCATTGCAACATTCAAGCTTCGTCAAGGGATGCCAATTGGGGCAATGGTGACATTGCGCAAGGACAGGATGTTCGAATTCCTTGACAGGTTGCTGAATATTTCCTTGCCTCGTGTTCGCGATTTCAAGGGTGTTTCACCCAAGGCCTTTGATGGCCAGGGTAACTACTCACTTGGTATTAAGGAACAGCTTATTTTCCCTGAAATCAATTATGATAAGATCGACAAGATTAAAGGGATGAATATTACAATTGTAACTACTGCGAAGAATGACGAAGAAGGACGCGCACTCCTCAGATACATGGGAATGCCGTTCAGGAACTAACGGTTTTTGGAGGCTTTTTGTGGCTAAAACATCGATGATAATTAAGGCTCAGCGCGGCAGTAAGTTCAAAGTCCGCAACTACAATCGTTGTCCTATATGCGGCAGGTCTCGTGCCTATTACCGTAAATTTGACATGTGTCGTATATGTCTGCGCAAGCTTGCATCGACTGGACAGCTTCCTGGCGTAATCAAGTCCAGTTGGTAAAAAAGATCACAGGTTCAAGGAGTAAGTACAGATGAGTATGACCGATCCAATAGCAGATCTGCTTACAAGGATTCGTAACGGTGCAATGGCGAAGCTGCAGAAAGTAGATATCCCTTCATCAAACATGAAGGTTGGCATTGTAAATGTTTTGAAAAACGAAGGTTTTATCAAAAATTACAAGCTGATATCAGATCAGAAGCAGGGTATTCTTCGTATCTACCTCAAATATATCAACGAGACAGACTCCGTGATCTCTGAGATTAAGCGCATCAGCAAGCCCGGTGGCAGGCGGTATGTCAAAAGTGACAAAATCCCGTCTGTAAAGCAGGGGCTTGGTATTGCGATACTCTCGACTTCGAAAGGTCTTCTTACTGATAAGGTTGCCAGAGAGTCTGGTGTGGGTGGCGAGCTTATCTGTACTGTTTGGTAATTTGCTGCAAGGAGAATAAGGATGTCCAGAATTGGAAAACTGCCGATAGAAATTCCTGCCGGCGTAAAAGTCTCGATTAATAATAGTGATGTTACAGTGACAGGACCCAAGGGGACTCTATCAAGAACAGTTCTTGATTTTGTAACCCTTGATCTTTCTGACAAGGCTCTTACTGTTGCAAGGATTGATGACAGTATAAAGGCGCGTTCGGCTCATGGCCTGACAAGAACACTTTTAAGCAACATGGTTACAGGTGTGACTAAAGGTTTTGAGAGAGCTCTCGAGATCAACGGTGTTGGTTACAGGGCTGAGCTGAAGGGTGATGTTCTTAACCTGAGCCTTGGTTACTCCCATCCGATAAATTTTCAACTTCCCAAGGGAATTACTGTTGAAGTTGACAAGATGACAAAGCTTTTGGTGAAAGGTATTGACAAGGAGCTTGTCGGTCAAACAGCAGCTAAAATAAGGGATTTCCGTTCTCCTGAGCCATATAAAGGCAAAGGGGTCAAGTATGCAGATGAGACTATTCTGCGCAAAGCCGGTAAAACCGGTAAAAAATAGTAACGCTTCAAGGAGAAAACACGGTGAGCAATAAGACATCGAAAAATGATGCCCGCCTTAAACGCCAGATACGCGTTCGGAAGAAGATAAGAGGGACCTCTGAGCGTCCCAGGCTGAATGTCTTTAAAAGTTCTAGACATATTCATGCGCAGATTATTGATGACACTACCGGTGTAACGCTGGTTGCTGCATCAACTGTGTCTGCTGATATCAAGAGTGCTACCCCTTACACTGGCAATGTTGAAGCAGCTAAGAAAGTTGGTGCAGCTATTGCCAAGTTGGCGCTCGATAAAAACATAACTGCAGTTGTTTTTGATAGAAATGGTTTTCTCTATCACGGCAGGATTAAGGCGCTTGCCGATTCAGCCCGTGAAAGCGGACTATCTTTTTAAAGATATTCAGGAGGTTTTCCTTGTTGAAACTGAATGCAAATGAACTTAATTTGACGGATCGCGTAGTCCACATTAACCGGGTTGCCAAGGTGGTTAAAGGTGGTAGGCGCTTCAGCTTTTCTGCTCTTGTTGTTGTTGGTGATGGCAGTGGCGTTGTAGGTTATGGCCTTGGTAAGGCAAACGAAGTGCCAGAGGCAATTCGCAAGGGTGTTGAGCAGGCAAAGAAAAACATCATCCGTGTGCCGATTGTCGAGGGGCAGACAATACCTTATGACGTTGAAGGACATTTTGGAGCTGGTCGTGTTCTCATGATGCCTGCTTCTGCCGGTACTGGAGTCATTGCTGGTGGTGCTGCACGTGCTGTGTTTGAATCAGCTGGAATTCAAAACATTCTTGCTAAATGTCTTGGCTCTAATAATCCTCATAACGTTGTGAAAGCTGCATTTGATGGCCTTAAGCAGTTAAGAAGCCCTGAGGAAATTATAGCAAGACGTGGGCTGGTTGATTAATATTGAATAGGAGTCTCTGATGGCTGAACAGCTTAATGTTACACTTATTAAAAGCGGCATCGGCAAGCCGCAAAAGCATCGTCAGATTCTGTTGGGTCTTGGACTTAACAGACTTAACAAAAGTGTTGTCCTTAACAAGACACCTGAGATTCTTGGGATGATCAAGAAAGTATCTCATATGGTGAAGGTTTCGGAATAATTGATTTGGAGATAATAATGCAACTTAACACTATAAAACCAGCTGCAGGGGCTCACAGAGATAGGAAACGTATTGGTAGAGGCCCAGGTTCCGGGCACGGCAAAACTGCAACAAAAGGGCATAAGGGCCAGAAAGCAAGATCAGGTGGCAGCATTAAGCCAGGTTTTGAGGGCGGCCAGATGCCAATGCAGCGCAGACTTCCTAAGCGTGGCTTCCTGCCGCTTACTCGTAAAGAATTCGTAGTTATCAACATTTCACAGCTTGAGGATTTCGAGGCCGGTTCAACTATTGATCCAGCTGCGATTGTTTCTCGTGGTCTTGTAAGTAATATTCGCGACGGTATCAAGATTCTTGCTAAAGGTGTCCTCACCAAATCTCTTACTGTAAAAGCTCATAAATTCAGTGTTGCTGCAAGAGAACAAATAATTGCTGCGGGTGGTTCCGTAGAGGAGATATAGTCTTGCTTGAAGCCCTTCAGAATATCTTCAAAATACCGGAACTGAAAAAGCGCGTAATTTTTTCTCTTGGAATGCTTCTTGTCTACAGGATCGGTTGTCACATACCTACTCCCGGTATTGACGGCGTTGCTCTTTCCCACTTTTTCAAACAGGCCCAAGGTACTCTACTGGGCCTATTTGACATGTTTTCTGGGGGAGCACTGGAGAAGCTTACAGTTTTTGCTCTCGGCATCATGCCGTACATTTCTTCCTCAATTATCTTTCAGCTACTTACTGTAGTGGTTCCTGCTATCGAGAAACTTTCTAAAGAAGGTGACGCAGGTAGGAAGAAAATCGTTCAGTACACAAGATACGGGACCGTAGTGCTCAGCGTGGTTCAGGCAACTGGCATAAGTATTGGCCTGGAGGCAATGCGCGGACCTGCAGGTGAGCTTGTTGTTCCGTCACCCGGTTGGTCATTCCGGATAATGACTATTATCACCCTTACTGCTGGTACAGCTTTTATCATGTGGCTTGGTGAGCAGATGTCAGAGCGAGGGATTGGTAATGGCATTTCACTTATAATCTTTGCCGGCATCGTAGCAAGAATTCCTGCTGCGATCGGTAATTCGTTTAAATTGATTAAGACAGGTCAGTTGTCTCTCTTTGTGCTGATTTTTGTCCTTGCTGTAATGTTTCTCGTGATTGCCGGCATTGTTTTTGTTGAACGTGGTCAGCGGAGGATCCCGATTCATTATGCCAAGCGCGTTGTGGGGTTGCAGACTTTAGCTGCTCAATCCTCTCATCTGCCGCTTAAAGTTAATATGGCCGGTGTAATTCCGCCTATATTTGCATCTTCGATCATCATGTTCCCGGCCACTGTCGCTAATTTTATTGAAGTGCCATGGATTAAGGATGCGGCAAAGTATCTCATGCCGGGTAATTGGGTGTACAACGTCATTTTTGTTGCATTCATAGTTTTTTTCTGCTATTTCTATACGGCTGTTACATTTAACCCGATTGATGTTGCTGAAAATATTAAAAAGCATGGTGGTTACATACCGGGTGTTAGGCCTGGTAAAGAAACTTCAGACTATCTTGACGAGGTGCTGACAAAGCTTACTTTTGCCGGTGCTATTTATATTTCTGTCATTTGTGTGTTGCCGTCCATTTTGATCGGCAAGTTTAATCTGCCATTTTATTTTGGTGGAACCGCGTTGTTGATTGCAATCGGTGTCGGAATGGATACTGTTGCTCAGATCGAGTCACACCTTATAACCAGAAGCTATGAGGGGTTCATGAAGGGTGTCAAGATTAAGGGCAGGAGTTAGTCTGATGAGTTATAATCTTATTCTGCTCGGTCCTCCGGGTGCAGGTAAGGGGACTCAGGCAAAGGTTCTTACCGAGCGATTTGGTATCCCCCAGATTTCTACTGGTGACATCTTGAGGGCTGCAGTAAAGGACCAGACTCCTTTCGGGGTTAGAGCAAAAGCTTTCATGGATCAGGGCGCTCTTGTGCCGGATGATCTTGTGATTGATATAATTCGCGAGCGGCTATCGATGGCTGATTCAGCTCATGGGTTTATTCTTGATGGTTTTCCTCGGACGGTTGCGCAGGCTGATGTCCTTTCAAAGATGTTGAGCGATAATGGTAAGTCAATTGATCACGTGATCTCAATCACTGTTGATAATGACGAGCTGATTCAGCGTGTTATCGGCAGATTGACTTGCAAGGGGTGTGGTCGTGGTTATCATCTTAAATTCGACCTTCCGGCGGTAGAGGGTAAGTGTAATGTTTGTGGAGCTGACCTTTATCAGCGTGATGATGATAAGGAAGAGACGATGCGGGCACGTCTCGTAGCATATGCTTCACAGACTGCGCCTCTGATTGAGTATTATACCAAACTTGGGCTTGTGCGTCCTGTTGATGGTCTTGGTGCTATTCAGGAGATAAGCAACACGTTGATAAGAGTTGTGGAAGGGTAGACATTGATAGTTCTGAAGTCTCTGAATGAGATTCAGAGGATGAAGGTTCCATGCAGAATTGTTGCTGAAGTTCTGGCTGTTGTCCTCGAGAGAGTAGCACCTGGCATGACAACCTTCGAGTTGAATCAGATTGCTGAGAACGAAGTGTTGAAGCGTAAGGCAAAGCCAGCTTTCAAGGGGTATAGCGGTTATCCGGCGGCACTCTGTTGCTCTCCAAATAATCAGGTGGTACATGGGATCCCCAATAAGCAACCTCTTCGAGATGGAGATATATTGAGTCTTGATTTCGGGGCTTATTATGATGGTTTTTATGGTGATGCAGCAGTAACGGTTCCTGTAGGTGCTATAAGCAGTTCGGCCGCCAGGTTGATTGAGGTTACCAGTAAGTCTCTAGATCTTGCTATTGCCTCAGCAATGCAGAGTAACAGGCTTTCTGACATATCTTCAGCCGTACAAACTTACGTTGAAGCCAATGGTTATTCAGTCGTCAGAGATTTTGTGGGCCACGGGATTGGTAGAAGTCTGCATGAGCAGCCGCAGATTCCCAATTATGGTCTGCCTAATAAGGGCCCTAGGCTTAAATCAGGTATGGTTTTAGCTATTGAGCCGATGGTTAACGAAAAGTCATACGACGTAAAGGTCGAAGCTGACGGCTGGACAGCAGTGACAGTTGACGGTGGCCTTTCTGCTCATTTTGAACATACTGTGGCAATTACAGATAATGGACCGCAAATCCTGACCAGAATCTGAAAGTAAAGGAAGGTAAAGATCATGAAGGTACGGGCATCAGTAAAGAAAATTTGTGACAAATGCAAAATTGTTAAGCGTAAGGGGATTGTCAGAGTGATATGCGATACCCCAAAGCACTCTCAGCGTCAAGGGTAATAGATCGAATAGGAGGAGTGGACATTGGCACGTATATCCGGTATTGACATACCTAGAAACAAGCATATTGAGATAGCACTGACTTATATTTACGGTATTGGTCGCGCTACAGCACAGAAGATTCTTACAGAGGCTGGCGTGTCTTTTAATACGAAAACAGAAAGTCTTTCCGAACCTGAAATTGCTAAAATTCGTGAAGTCATCGATAAAAACTATAAAGTTGAAGGTGATTTGCGTAGAGATATATCCATGGATATCAAGCGACTGATGGATCTTGGCTGCTACCGCGGCCTCAGACATCGTAAAGGGCTTCCTGTTCGTGGTCAAAGAACCAAGACAAATGCACGTACCCGTAAAGGGCCAGCAAGAACAGTAGCCGGTAAGAAGAAATAGTTATTTGAATCGGAGGAGAGATGGCAAGTCCTGCTAAAAGGGTAGTCCGGAAGAAGAAGGAAAAAAAGAATATTCCTAATGGTGTTGCGCATATCCAGGCAACCTTTAACAATACTATCGTTACCATAACCGATCCTGTCGGCAATGTGGTGGCATGGTCAAGCGCCGGTGCTAAAGGGTTTAAAGGATCTCGTAAAAGCACACCTTTTGCTGCTCAGATTGCTGCAGAGGAGTGCGCTAAAAAAGCTCAGGAAAACGGCATGCGTTCTCTTGAAGTTTTTGTAAAGGGCCCCGGTTCAGGAAGAGAATCAGCGTTGAGAGCGCTTCAGTCGGTAGGGCTTGTCATCAGCTTCATTCGTGACGTGACACCTATCCCACATAATGGCTGTCGTCCTCCTAAAAGGCGCAGAGTTTAATCCTTTTTAAAATATACTCGAAGGAGGCTGTAATTGGCTAGATATACAGGTCCATCCTGCCGTTTGTGCAGAAGACAAAATACAGAGCTTTACCTCAAGGGTGAGCGTTGTTATACCGATAAATGTGCTATCAAAAGGAGAAATTACCCTCCTGGACAGCATGGTCAACTCAGAACTAAAGTCAGTGACTACGGCACGCAGTTGCGTGAGAAGCAGAAAGTAAGACGTATCTACGGTATTCTTGAAAAGCAGTTTCGCGGCTATTTTCACGAAGCTGACCGTATGCGTGGCGTAACAGGCGAGAATCTGCTCTCCCTGCTTGAAAGACGGCTGGATAATGTCGTCTACAGGCTTGGTTTTGCTTCTTCACGGACTGAGGCCAGGATTCTTATCCGTCATTGTCACTTCACTCTGAATGGGCGTAAAGTCAATATTCCGTCAATTCAGTGCAAAGTAGGCGATGTAATTGAACTTCGTGAAAAAAGCAGGACTGTTGCCTGCATAGCAGATTCCCTGGAAGCAGTTGTTCGCAGAGGTTTTCCGCAGTGGCTTGAGCTGGATAAAAATGCCTTCAAAGGTGTAGTAAAAGCTCTTCCAATACGTGAGGATATCACTTTGCCTATTCAGGAGCAGCTTGTAGTTGAACTCTACTCCAAATAGTCATTAGATAACCACCTTGCGGGGAGGATTAAATGTATAAAAACTGGCGCGATCTTATCAAACCGAAAAAACTGCAGTTTGAGACCGAATCGCTTACTAACTGTTATGGTAAATTTTACGCCGAGCCTTTTGAGCGCGGTTTTGGCACCACACTGGGAAATTCTCTGCGCAGAGTATTACTTTCATCTCTTCAAGGGGCAGCAATTACTTCTGTAAAGATCAAAGGTGTTTTGCATGAGTTTTCTGCAATCCCTGGTGTTACTGAGGATGTTACTGACATTATTCTCAATCTTAAAGGGGTTCGTCTCAAGGTTCATGGTAATGAGCATAGGGTAATCAGGATCATCCATAAGGGTGATGGTGTTGTTAAGGCATCAGATATCCTTGCTGATTCCAACGTAGAAATTCTCAATCCAGATCATCATATTGCTACCTGTGCTAAAGATGCAAATCTTGAGATGGAGATGTCAGTAAAAGTTGGCAGAGGATATGTTCCTGCTGATAGAAATCGCGATGAAAAAGCTTCTGTCGGCACAATCCCGATTGACTCCATTTTTTCACCGATTCAAAAGGTGAACTTTAATGTAACTTATGCCCGGGTTGGTCAAATCACCGACTACGACAAGCTTACCTTGGAAATATGGACTGACGGAAGTGTCAAGCCTGAAGACGCTCTTGCCTACTCAGCCAAGATCATCAAAGAGCAGTTGACAATCTTCATCAATTTTGACGAAGAGTCAGATACTTTTGCAGAAGCAGATGTCGAAGATGAGGGAGAGCGTGTCAACGAGAACCTGTATCGTACTGTTGATGAGCTTGAATTGTCTGTACGCTCCGCTAATTGCCTGAAAAACGCCGGCATCAAGTTGATTGGTGAACTTGTATCCAGAAGTGAGTCTGAGATGCTTAAAACTCAGAACTTTGGCAGAAAGTCTCTCAATGAGATTAAGGATATCCTCGGTGAAATGGGGCTTACCCTTGGCATGAAGCTTGAAAACTTCCCTGACCCTCTTTTGATGGCACGTTTAAGAGGCGACAAGAAGGAAGAGGATTAGTAATAAAAAGGATAAAGGATCGTAGCCATGCGTCATAATAAATCTGGAAGAAGACTAGGAAGAACAACAAGCCACCGGGTAGCTATGTTTCGTAACATGGTAACCTCCTTTTTCAATCATGAGCGTATTACAACTACTGATGCAAAGGCTAAGGAGCTTCGTTCCATAGCTGATAAACTCATAACCCTCGGCAAGCGTGGTGATTTGCACGCCATGAGGCTGGCAGCCTCTTACATTCGTGAGAAAAGTGTTGTGACAAAGCTTTTCACAACTATTGCTCCGCGTTATACTGAGCGTCCAGGTGGTTATACAAGGATTATCAAGCTTGGTCTTCGCCCGGGCGACAACGCATCTCTTTCAATGATTGAACTTGTTGAAGAAGAGCTTACTCCAAAAGTTAAAAAGGCAAAGCCTGCAGTGAAGCCTGCTGTTGCAGCTAAGCCGGTTGAGGTTGCCCCTGCGGTAGAAGTTCAGGCAGAAGTACCTGTTGCTGAAGCCGCGCCTGCTGAAGAGGTAGTTGAGGTAGCTCAGACTACTGTAGCTGATGAAGAGGCCTGCGAAGCAAAAGCAGATTAGTCGTTTCAGTCAGTTGAAGCAGAAATAAAAAAAGACCCGCTTGAAAGAGCGGGTCTTTTTTATCTGTTAGCGGCATCATTGCCAAAGCGGTAATTTTATAGTAAAACAACTCCCTTTGCCTGGTGTTGAAGCGACCGAGATGTCCCCACCATGGGCAGCAATTATTTTTCTGGTTATTGCCAGACCAAGGCCTGTCCCCGACTCTTTGGTTGTGAAAAATGGTTCGAAAATCTTTGCAGCAGTTTCTAGATCCATACCTTTGCCGTTATCGCGAATATAAAGTTCGCAATAATCACCTGCTATTTCAGTCGAAATCTTGATTTCTCCACCCTCTGTGACAGCTTGAATGCCGTTTATCATGATGTTCAGTAATGCCTGACGCAGTTTCTCGGCATCACCCTTAATCATCAATGCAGGGCTTATATTATCAAGGGTAATCACAACGTTAGAGATCGCTGCGTCATTTTTCAAAATCGCTACAATCGTTTCCAGTTCGATGGCAATCGGACATGGTTTTATTTCCGGGTTGCTCTGCTTTGCCATTCTAAGGAAATCCTCGACAACATTGTTGAGCCGTTCGGTTTCCTTAATCTGAATTTCGATGAACTCATGCTTGTCACTGTTCAAAGGATAGTCATCTTTAAGTATTTCTGCGGTTCCCCTGATTGAACCAAGAGGGTTTCTGATTTCGTGGGCCAGTACGGCAGCCATTTCGCCGAGAGTGGCAAGTTTTTCTGAGCGTCTGAGTTCTTCCTCGATGGAAATCAGCTTTTCCGTCTGGTTGCGCAACTGTTTGTATGCTTCTTCCTGTTCAATAATGCTTTGTTGAAGCGCTTCACTTTTCTCCTGCTCTCGTTGGGAAAGTAGTCCAGTGAGAGCGCCAACAATATTGTAAAGTACTATTTCAAGGTACTTTTCCATCTCCAAGGTGACGTGTCCGCCCCACTGGAACATGATGTGCGGTGCATACACAAGACTTACAATGATAGCCGATGTCAGTCCACCGCGCAGTCCGAACCAGAGTGCTGCCAGGATAATCGGAATGTAATAGAAACGTTGATATATATCGTGCAGGTAGTGGAGGTGCAGCGGGGTAAGGTAATGCAGTGCCGAGATGGCCAGGATGGATGCTGCGATAATAAGGGTTCGCAGTTGGGGATATTTCACATCATCGCCTCTTGATGAGCGAGAGAACAGTGTCAGTGTCGAGGTTGATTTCATTCTGTAAACCGCTGGACATCTCTTTGAGCGGCGCTTTTCCAGAGGTTAGTTCAGTTTCACCGATGATGAGGGTAAAGGTTGCGGCAAGTTTGTCTGCTCTTCTCATCTGGCTCTTCATGCTTTTGCCTTCATAGTCAAGTTCGACTGCAGCGCCTGACCGTTGCAGGTCAGCAGCAAGGGTGAATGCTTTTTTCTGGGCAGCTTCGCCCAGGGCGACAATAAACAGATCCGGGGCAGTTTTGAATTCAGCTGAGTCGAGGAGCAGGGCAACTCGCTCAACTCCCATGGCAAAACCAATGCCTGGTATTGCCGGTCCGCCAAGATCACTAATCAGGCCATCATATCTGCCACCAGCCGCTACCGCGCTTTGTGAGCCAAGAAGTCCTGTAACAACTTCGAAAGTCGTTCTTGTGTAATAATCCAGGCCACGAACCATCCGGCTGTTTATGCGGTATTCTGTGCCGACACTTGCCAGATAATCTTTTACGGCGGCAAAGTGTGTATCGCACTCACTGCAAAGCGCATCAATCATTGCCGGGGCATCTTTAGTTGCCACTTTGCAGCCTTCGGATTTGCAGTCAAGGGCACGGAGCGGATTGGTTTCCAATCTTCTGCGGCAGTCTTCGCATAGTTCAGACAAGTGGTTGCGAAGGAACTGTTTGAGGGCTTCGCGATAGGCTGGTCTGCATTCAGGACAGCCCAAAGAGTTTATTTCCATTGATGGCTCGTGAAGTCCAAGTCTCTGGAAAAAATTGCACAGCATTGTTAGAACCTGGGCATCTACTTTTGGGTCAGAAACGCCCGTAACCTCAGCGCCGATCTGGTGAAACTGGCGATAGCGACCTTTTTGCGGCCGCTCATAACGGAACATCGGCCCCATGTAGTAAAGTTTGCTGACCGGGTCAGAGACATACAGTTTCTGCTCAATCAGTGCCCGCATGACGCCAGCTGTTCCCTCAGGGCGAAGTGTTACTTTATTTTCTCCCTTGTCGATAAAGGAGTACATTTCTTTTTCAACTATGTCGGTGGCGTCGCCTATGGATCTTGAGAAAAGTTCGGTTTTCTCCATGATCGGCACACGAATTTCAGAAAAGCCGTAGCATCTGAAGACTTCTCTTGCCACAGCTTCAATATGCTGCCACTTTTCAACCTCACCAGGAAGGATGTCGTTGAAACCTTTGATTGCGGATATTGCCAAGAAGAAGTGCTCCTGATTCTAAGGGTGGTTGTCCAGACTTTCTGAAATGTGTGAGACAATATTTCTGCCACTTGCCTTGCCGTAGTACATCGCCCTGTCAGCCATTTCCAGAAGTTCAAGCTTGGATTTGGTGTCGTCCGGATAGCAGGCAAAGCCAAGCGATGCAGTCAGATCAACATTCAGATTATTGTCGAGAATAAACGGATGATCTGCAATTCTCTTCCTGATACGTTCGGCAACAACGGCCGCGCCCTGTCTGCCAGTCTCTATCAGAATAATGGTGTATTCATCGCCGCCGTATCTGATAACTATATCCACTTCACGGACCGACTTCTTGAGAACTGCTCCTACCTCCTTGAGAACGCGACTGCCGATAAGGTGACCATAGGTATCATTGATTACCTTCAGCATGTCCACATCAAGGAAGATAACTGCCATGCTCAAGCCAAATCTTTCAGCTCTTTTCATTTCGCGGTCAAGGGCTATTTCCAGGTATCTGTAGTTATAAAGACCGGTCAGCTCGTCAATATTCAGCAGGTCCTTGGCCATGGAGTAGCGGCCTGCATTATCAAGCGCCAGTGCCGACTGCTCCATCAGGAAATGGATGTTTTTCAGGTTGAGAGCGGGCGCCTCGCTGTCGCCGAACAATAGCACGACAACACCTTGCAATGGCGTCTTGTGTGCAAGCGGCAGAAGCAACAGGTCAACTGCTTCCGAACCGTCTACAGCCGGGAGACTCAGTTGCAAAGGTTCTAGGAGAGATTCTTCTTCCCAGTTGAAAACAGTTTTCAGTCGGTCATTGATCTTCTCGGCTTCCTCTTTGGCGAGCCCCTTGGCCTCCATGAGAAAAATCTCTCTGGAGGCGTCCCGCAGGCAGGAGAATGCTTTTAACGCCGCAGTTTCCTTGATGGCAGCTTCAAGCACAAGAAGCTGTATTCTGTCTATGTCTATGCAGTTTGCAATTGTCTGGCTTGTCTGGAATAGACGAATCTGGTCCTTCAGACCCTGATTTTCGTCAAGCAGTCGCCTCTGCTCCATGGAGAGTTTTACAACATGCTTGAATTCGTCATGGCTGATGGGCTTGACAAGGTAATCGCGGGCACCGTTTTTCAAGGCATAGATGGCAGACTCCATGTTGCCGTAACCGGTTACGACAATCACCTCGATGTCGCTATCCATCTGCTTTGCACGGGAGAGGATATCGAGACCGCTGATGTCCTGGAGAACCATGTCTGTAACTACCAGTTGGTAGCTGGTTTTCTCAAGCATTTCCAGAGCTTCATTGCCGGATGATGCCGTATCAACGTGATAGCCATCTTCTCTCAAAATATCAGAGAAGATCTCACGGAAAAAGGCGTCATCTTCAACAATCAGGATTTTTTCCATCGAAAGAGACCTCTGAAAAGGCTTATAAGATGAATTTAACAGAGTAAAAATACAGGACAAGTGCTCCTGTGTCAATTAATTTGCCTTCTCAGAGAGGTTATCACAGGGCGTGAGTTCTGCTCAGGGATGTTGATCGTAACCGTGCCAACAAGGTCTGTCCGGTAAATTGAAGCGCCGGCGCGTTTCAGCCGGTCAACGGTTTCTTCAGCAGGCAGTCCGAAGTTGTTGCCAAAGCCGGCACTGATGACGGCAACTTCAGGTGTAACAGCCTTCAGAAATTCAGGGGTTGTTGAATAGCCGCTGCCATGGTGAGGGACTTTGAGAATGGTTGCGTGGAGATTTGCATACTTGCGGACAAGGGCAAGTTCTGTGGCAATGCCTATGTCGCCGGTAAACAGCAGTGACGTCGTACCATATTCCATTTTCAATACCAGCGACAGCTCATTCAGGTCATCCGGCCAGGAGCTCATCTCCATGGCCGTAAACGGGAAAAGACACTTTATCCTCACCCCTGCAATTGACGCCGCAGGGGTTTGTGCATTAATGATTCTGCGGTGGATATGTTTACCCTGCAGCAGTTTTACCAGCTGTGCATACTCTTTACCTCTGTTATGGCCACTTTCCCAGAACTCTCCGATTTCGAGATTTTCAATGACAGCGTTAAGACCTTTCAGGTGATCCGGGTGTGAGTGGGTCAGGACAACAATGTCTATTTTGCTGACGCCAGCTTTTCTGAGGGCTGGCAGCAGAAGTTGCCTGCCCAGATCCCAGTTGGTGTCGGTCAGGCTGCCACCACCATCAATAAGCATAGTGCGTCTGTCCGGCAGGGTTATCAGGGTTGACTCTCCCTGGCCGACGCTGAGAAAGTCGATCTTGAGACTGGTGGCTGGTGTGGCAGTTGGGGCCAGGTGCAGGGTGGCGATCAGTAGCGGAGAAATGGCGAAAAAGGCCTGTTTCGACTTTCTGGCGGTTGCCGCTGAAATCATCATCAAGGTGGCGAGCAGGATGAAGATGTCAATCTGTGTCGGGATAAACAGCGGCAGGAGAGGAATGTGATCCAGATATTCTATCAGCCGGTTTGAGGCAGTGGTGAGCAATGCTGCAATGCCAAGCAGTAAGCCTGATACGGATACAGAGATAGGCAGACAGAGCATGGCCAACCCGCAGGTCACTACTGCTCCATAGCCAAGCAGCGGTACTATGAGGAAGTTGCTGATAATACCTGTCAGGGAGATCTGCTGGAAATAGTAGGCGACCGGCAGCAGGGTTACAATGACAGCAGCGGTGGATGCTGCCGCAAAGATGACAAGCTTGCCTGTGATCTTGTCTGCACTAACTGCTTGATGGCCGGTAAGCAGTGGAGTGATTACTGAAAGGCCCCAGATAGCGATGAATGATAACTGAAATGAGATGTCGTACAGAAGGGCAGGGTTAAGTATCAGGAGCAGGAAGGCGGCAATGGCAATGGTGTTGAGCTGGTCGGTTTCCCGTTCGATCAGAACGGCAAGCGTGACAAACAGGAGCATGATTACTGACCTGGCAGTTGCCGGTGCTGCTCCGGAAAGAAACAGGTAATAGGCGATTGCCGGCAGCGATACCAGGCAGACAGCACGTTTCACGTTTATATAGAGCATCACCGCTGGAAACAGGCGGAATACAGCTGCCCAGAACTGGTAGAGGGCCAGGGCGATTATACCGACATGGAAGCCGCTGATGGACAGGATGTGATTGACACCGGTTCTGCTGTAGGCGTCCTTAAGCTTCTGGGGGAGCGCGGAGGTGTCCCCGATTAACAGCGCGCGGAGTACGCCACCTTCAATGCCCGGTTCTCTTTCTTCGATAAATGCGCCTACTGCAGCTGCAGTTTGGTCAAAATAGCGGCTGAAATAATAGCTCTCATCAACGCCGGCTATTTCGATTTCACTGTCACTCTTGATGAAGCCGGTGGCAGCAATTCTTTTCAGGGTGTAGTAACGCTCCAGATCAAATTCACCGGGAGTGCCCAGATTCCTGGGGATTTTCAGCTTTGCGCTGCAGCGGACAATGTCGCCGCTGTAGAACTGCCGTGACTTGCTGCCGCCTACTTTGATGGCGATTGTCTCATGGCCGGGGAATTTTTCGCCGGTTCCTTGTATGCCTATGTCGTTCAACCTGATGATAAGCCTACGGCCGTTTTCGGATCCTTCCGGCCGTGACGATACCACCCCTTCAACGATAATAAGTTCACCCTGTCTGGTTGCCAGCCAGGGTTTCAAAGTTGTTGCCGGTGTTAAATATTGCTGAATGGAAAGATTGCCGACAAGGAACAGCGTTATCAGGAGTGAGCAACGGCAGAGCGATGGATTTCTGCTAAGCAGCAGGGGGATGAGAAGTAAAAAAAACGGAGAGAAACCGGGATCTGGAAGGAGAAGGCCAAAGCTTACGGCTGCCGCAATCCCACAGATAAACAGGGAAAGCGGCAGCACAGCTGGCGGCAGACTCAGGTGAAAGTTCAAGTCATTTTCTCTCTTTGAATTGCTCCTGCAATGCCTTAATGACAGTGTCCAGTTCGGCAGTTTTAAGGGGTCTGTTTTGCGGGAGATCAAATTTCGTCAGAGTGGCGTAATCCTTTGCCGTTGAAAGTTTTCTGCCGACTTCGACCACATCGATTCCCCCTGCAGCTGGCAGGTGGATGTTAATGGCATGCATCCCCTGTGCAAGCTTGCAGGCGCCAATATCAATCCAATCCAGATAAGGTTTGCCATGATAAAGTGCAGAGATGTTATCAAATCCTGCTGCCAGCTTTACCCCCAGGGTACGAACTTTGAGGGTATAAACAGCTGTCCGCTCGGCCTTGAAGGGGAGGGAAACTGTTGCTTCTTTTTGTGGGAGTCTTACCCATTTGGCAGCCACTGTTTTGCCGTAAACCGGGTTGTCCGTAAGGATGGCTTCGGGAGGGAGAGCTGTTGCCGCCGCTGCTTCAATAATTGTCTTCGGAAAGGTTTTGTCTTCAGGCAGGCTGCTTTCCAGGTTGAGCAGCGCTGCCGCTGCTTCATTGACTGCTTCTGCAGTGAGGGGGGCGTTGAAATCCCAGCCGTTTACCGGTTCTACCGGACGAAGATCCGGGGCCGTGAGGGAAAACCTGTCAATTGCCCCTGAAGGGGGGATGACAGCATTGAACTCAAGCACACCAGCGGTCAGGTTGACTTCGCCCAAAGTGCTCTCCTTGAATGCCGTTCCTGAGTCAAGTTTGAACGCTTTGCCGGCGATTGACCAGAGTTGATCGTCACCTTTGGCAGTTACTTTAAACAAATATTTCCCTTCAATTGGAATGAAAACCTTGAAATGGACAGCCGTTCTTGACGTTGTCCCATGGACCCAGCCATTGCCCGAAAATGCGCCGAACAGTGGGTAGT
>VEOV01000250.1 GCA_012026855.1 Geobacter sp. | reverse complement strand
GTACTCCCCTTCAGGCACCTCCTCCCGCAACAGCCGGTAAAGCCGGGTCGGCTCCAGGAAGAGCACCGGGTCGGGGTCGCGAATGGCAGAGAGCAGCAGCCCCTTGGCGCTGTATGGGCCGGAGGGGACCACCACCTTGATACCCGGCAGATGACAAAAGAGCGCCTCGCAGCTCTCCTCGTGCAGCTCCGGCGCCTTGATGCCGCCGCCATAGGGAGCCCGCACCACCAGCGGACAGCTGAAGCGGGAGCGGGAGCGGCTCCGCAGCCGGGCGGCGTGGGTGGCCAGCTGGTCGAAGGCAGCAAAGATGAACTCCAGGAACTGGATCTCGGCCACCGGCCTGAGGCCATAGGCGGCCATGCCAATGGCAGCGCCGATTATGGCCGATTCGGACAGGGGGGTGTCGATGATCCGCTGGCTGCCGAAGCGCTCCAAAAGCCCCTCGCTGACCCGGAAGACGCCGCCGTCCTGCCCCACATCCTCCCCCAGGAGGACCACCCGGTCGTCCCGGGCCATCTCCTGGGCAAGGGCCTGATTGATAGCCTGAACCATGTTGAGCAGTGCCATGTCAGGCCTCCTCCAGCTGGGCGCTCTGTCGCGATGACAGGCTCGCAGCAGTGTGGCGGAACATGGCGGCCCGCTCCGGCAAAGGGGCCGCTTCCATCCCCCTGACTGCGGCCGCCACAGTCTCTTCGGCAACAGCCCTGCTGCTTTGGCCATACGCCTCGTCCCAGAGCCCTCTGGCGGCCATGAACAGCTCCAGCCGCCGCAGGGGGTCGCGGCCGCGCCAGACAGCCACCTCCTCCGGCGAACGGTAGCGGGCGGCATCGTCGGCAGTAGTATGGTCGGCCATGCGGAAGGTAAGGCATTCGATCAGGGCCGGGCCGCCGCCGCTCCTCGCCCGGGCCAGGGCTTCGCTGGTAGCCCGGTAGACGGCAAAGATATCATTGCCATCCACCTGAATGCCGGGAAAACCATAGGCAATGGCCTTCTGCGCCAGGGACTCCGCCGCCGTCTGCCCCCTGAGCGGGATGGAGATGGCCCACTGGTTGTTCTGACAGATAAAGACATTGGGGAGCTTGAGCACACCGGCCAGGTTGAGCGCTTCGTGGAAATCCCCCTTGGAGGTGGCGCCGTCGCCGAAATAGGTGACCATGACCGCCGGGTCTTTGCGGTAGCGGGCCGCCATGGCAGCACCGACCGCGTGGGGAATCTGGGTGCCGACGGAAACGCAGATGGGGAAGATATTGAGCTGCTCCGGCGGGCACTGCCCCTCCTCGTCCCCGGCCCAGTAGCGAAGCAGCAGATCGGCCGGATAGCCCAGGGTCAGGTGCACCCCCATTTCGCGGAAGGAGGGGAAGACCCAGTCAGTCGGCTGCAGGGCCATGGCGCTCCCCACCTGGGCCGCCTCCTGCCCCAGATGGGGGGGATAGGTGCCGAGCCGCCCCTCCCGCTGCAGGTTGACCGCCTGCTGGTCAAAGGTCCGCATCAGCACCATGTTCTCGTACATGCGGCGGATGTCGGCCCCGGCCAGATCGGGCATCAGGGTGGTATCGACAGTGCCGTTCTCATCCAGGATGGTGAGCCGCGGCACAGTGAAAGTAGCGATTGTCTCTTCGGCCATGGGAGCCTCTTGTCTGCCATGATTGCTGCTGATTATAATTGAAATGTAGCAGCCGTCCGGCCGTTGTCAATGCGGCCTGACCGGCAAAAGCGGGCATTTCAGAAGAGGCGCTCTGGTGACTGTTTGGAGCTCATCGCCGGATTTTCACGCCGTCAGCTGTCAGATTGCACATAAAAGTAGAGCCTGTTCCTCCGGCCACTGGGGAACGTCATCGGCGTCTTACCCCCCCTGTCCATCACCATGGATGAGCTCAAGCTGCTCATGGACGGCATCGAAGCAGCCATTGTGGCGGTGACCTGCCAGTAACCCCCCATCATCCCGCGTCAAATCCGGCTTGACAGAAGTTCACTCCCTAGGTATCGTTAGCGAAATTTTATGTAATGGTGCCATGGTTTATGTTATGCCTTAAATAACAGCAATCACCAGAAAGACAAGCCTGCCATCAAGGGCACAATAAACATCGAGAACCCCACGAGGTCATTGAACCACTGGAGGAAGTGTGAAAACAAAAAACCTCATCGTGATAGTTATTATATTTGCCTGCCTTTTTAATTGTATTATTGCTTGGGCAGAAGAATCAGAAAGTCAGCCGGGAAAGATATTTAGCGTTACCCCCGCGACAGAAGATTTCAACCACAGGATCTATTTCAAAGGCAAGCGTGAAATAGTTACTGAAGTTGGGTATCTATTCTATAACACAACTGCTATTACAGATTTTATTCAGGGGGTAGATGGCGCAAGTCAAAATACACTACCTTACTATACTCTGGCTCCCATTACATTGGCACTTAGGTACCATTTAACTGACATCATGGGCCCATCATTCTTACGCGGCAACACGGATATGACGTTTGGAGTCAATTATATTCCATTTCTCCGTGGACCAGAGACCTACTACGGGGCATTAGTTATTGGGGCTAGATATAACTTCGTTCAACCTTTTTGGAAAACAACTCCATTTGTGGAGACGCGTGGTGGCGCCGGCTTTACCGACGCCCAGGGACCGCATGGAGTTTATGGTGCTCAGGGGCAGGATTTTGCATTCAATATCTCAGTGGGGAGTGGATTTCGCTATAATTTTGATCCCAAGAACAGCCTGACTCTTGCTATAACTTGGTACCACATTTCTAATATGTGGCTTTCCAATCATAATAACGGGGTTGAAAATTTTGGATTGAATGTTATTGGCCCGACAATAGGCTATAATTATGCATTTTAAGTTGGACAGGCTGCAAAACAGATTACCGAAGTTCGTCCATTTCAAAGCAAGAATAAATCTTTCCTCTGTAATTAAAACTCACTGAACTCGTTGAGACTGTCGGAACTGTAAGCAACCTTGCGCTGGGTCAAGTTGATGTTCCACGAAGCGAAATCAGCCAATGATCGCGGCGGAACCCTTAAGCGGCTGAGCATGGACTTCCACGAATACATCTCCCGCTGCATCTGCCTGATCCCTTCCATCAACTGTTCGCCGGTCATAAGCTTCGGGTTGAAATGGCAATGGACCCCTGCCCAACGCTCCAGGTTGGGCTCATCAAGGATGGCGCCTTCCGCCTTCATGCGGTCGTAGAGCTGTGTGCCTCGCAACGGCGCGAGAAGGTTGAAATATGCGGCAGGGACTTTATGCTTCTGCACGAACTCCAGGGTCGAGGAGAGCACCTCTGAATCGTCGGTATCGGCGCCCAGTACAAAATTGAACGAGTAGCTAATGTTGCGTTCGTTCAGATTTTTGATCATTTCAACGTAGGTCTGAACGTTGTTACAGTCCTTATGCATGGTGGACAAAGTTTTCTGCGAAACGCTCTCGATGCCCATGTTGACATGGAGCAGCCCGGATCGTTTTGCAAGGTCGAGGAAATCCCCGTCAAGACCGAATCGAGGCGAAAACAGTGCTGACCAGTGAATTTTGAGTGGAATCAGCTTCTCCAGCAGCTCCCTGGTTGGTCCCATGTCCCCCACAAACTGGCTGGCAGCAAAGAAGACATGCTTTGAACCGCACTTCCTGATCTCCTCCACCACCTCGTCTGCAGGACGGTACCTCCAGCCGAAATCGCCGTTCAGCCGTCTCTCTGCACAGAAATCACAGGTGTATGGGCACCCTCGCGACTGCTGGATGACATACGGGCTGTAAAACACATGCCGCTTCAAGTCCAACAGGTCCCAGCGCGGTGTCGGCAGTCCGGTCATACTGGCAGGCTCGGTGCGCTGGTAAATCTTCTGGAGACGACCGGCAGCTGCATCTTCGAGCATCTGCTGAAAAACTTCCTCCCCCTCGCCAATGCAGACGGCATCGGCGTGATCAGCCATCTCATCGTGATAGAAGGTTGCATGTGGCCCCCCCAACAGGACCGTCACCCCTCTCTCACGGAATCTGTCGGCTACCTCGAATGCCCTGAGAGAGGTTACGGTGCGAACCGTGATCGCAACTGCATCGTATCGTCCGTTGTAATCCGGTTCTTCAAGTTCATCATCGCAAAGGGTCACGTGCCAGTCCTTCGGAGCCATAGCGGCCAGGTACGGCATGATTGCGCCTACCAGCTTCCGCTTGCTGAGCCTGAGCGGACGGCGGTCGTCTCTGGAGCGATAAGCAGCGGCCTGCACAATAAGAAGTCTGTACATTAAGATCCTCTGTGTCTAATTTATGTCTGAAACCTGGCAGGCAAAGGCAGACAATTCTGCCTCAAAGAATGATCTCTCCGCTGAACACCTCGGCTGCCGGGCCGGTCATGTAGAGGTTGCCGTCCTCAGCCCATTCCAGCTCAAGATCGCCGCCGGAGAGGTGATTGAGAATTTTCTTCTCGGTCAGGCCGTTGAGTGCGCCGGCCACGCAGACGGCGCTGGCGCCGGTACCGCAAGCCAGGGTCTCCCCTGCCCCACGCTCCCAGGTGCGCTGGCGGACTTCGGTCCTGGAGATGATCTGGACGAACTCGACATTGGTGCGCCGCGGGAAGATGTCATGGTTTTCGATGAGTGGGCCGTACTTCTCCACCTGGAAGTTCTCCACGTCGTCCACAAAGATGACGCAGTGGGGATTCCCCATGGAGACAGTAGTGACGTGAAACTGGGTATGGAGAATGTTCAACGGCTGGTTGACCGTCTGGCCGTCGGCAGGTTCACCGAGCATGGGGATCTCCACCTTGGTGAGGCGCGGCTTGCCCATGTTGACCCGGACGCGGTCAACCTTGTTGTCGGTCCCGGTAAAGAGCTGCAGTGTGAGGATGCCGGCGCCGGTCTCAGCGGTGATCTCCTTTTTGGAGACAATGCCATGGTCATAGGCATATTTCGCCACGCAGCGAATGCCGTTGCCGCACATCTCGGACTCAGAGCCGTCGGAATTGAACATCCGCATCCTGACATCAGCCTTGTCAGTGGGCATAATCAGGATCAGCCCGTCGGAGCCGATGCCGAAGTTGCGGTCAGAGACTTTTATGGCTACTTCTGCCGGATTATCAACCTGCTCGCTGAAACAATTTACATAGACGTAATCATTGCCGGCGCCCTGCATCTTGGTGAATTTCATGGGTACTGCCTCCCCTGGATATCATTGCTTATCCTTTTGTTAATACCAAAACTGCTCCGCGGCAACAAGCAAAAACAGGGGAGCCATAATCAGCCTGCCGATTTATCGACTTTGAATAATCTGCCCGCAATGCTATATTCAGGCGCACTGCAAATCTGCTTCGCAACAGAATATTAATTAATTTTCCGAATATACCACTGACAGGAACGACTCATGGAACTGAAAACAAGAATCTGGATGACAGGGAGTCTGGACTGGATGGCCCTGATAGACGGAGAAGAGGTCTGGCTGGGGAAAAGAGAGGTACCGGCCCCACTGGAGGAGGGTGACGCTTGGATTAACGATATCGGCGACTCCTTCAAGGTCATCAATGGCACCATTGTGCTGCTGGGAAGAGTCACCCCTCCGGAAAAGTACTGGTAGGGAGTGCTGATAGTTCTTGACAGAATAACTAGCTGAACATATTAGTAGATTGTCCTGTCAGGAGGTGACTTTATGCGACTGTCTACAAAGAGCAGATACGGTTTGCGTGCCATTTTCGATATCGCCTACCACTGCGGCAATCAATCTTGCCAGATACAGGATATTTCCCGCCGCCAGAATATTTCCCAGCGGTATCTTGAGCAGATTTTTCAGTCGCTCAAAAAAGCCGGTATCCTCAGGAGCAAGCGTGGCCCTCAAGGGGGCTATATTCTGGCCAAAGATCTGCAGGAGATCACGGTGCGTGACATAATTAATGCCACCGAAGGGGATCTGCTGCTGGTTGAATGCGCCACCAGTGGCCGCAAAAGAAAGCCGTGTGTCATTGACGGTGTCTGTGCCACCCAAACGGTCTGGGAAGAAGCGGCTCATATCCTCGACAAGTTCTTTGCAACCCTGACGCTGCAGGATCTCTGTTCTCGCGGTGAAAAGCTCGGCATTGTAAGAGAGAAAGACCAGCGGCTGATGTACCATATTTGACCCCGCCAAGGCGGCAGCACGAAATTCAGCCATTATATTCAGAGGTGTTAATTGGTTAAGGAAATCAGTATAGGAAATGTAAAAATAGGGGGCAATAACCCTCTGGTGTTGATAGCCGGCCCATGTGTAATTGAAAACGAAGCTGCTACGCTGCGGATTGCAGAACGGCTGATCAGCATCACTGAAGCGGTGGGCGTCCCCCTGGTGTTCAAGGCATCCTATGACAAGGCAAACAGGACATCGGTCCGATCTTTCCGCGGTCCGGGCATGCATGAAGGCTTGCAGATTCTTGCCAGCGTCAAAAGCAGGTTCGGCCTGCCGGTTCTTTCCGACATCCATGGCATTGAACAGCTGGAAGAGGCTGCGGCCGTTCTGGATGTGCTTCAAATACCGGCCTTTCTCTGCCGTCAGACCGACCTGGTAGTTGCGGCGGCAAAATGCGGCAAGGTGCTAAACATCAAGAAAGGCCAGTTTCTAGCCCCCTGGGACATGGAGAACGTCATCGGCAAGGCGGTTGACTCAGGCAACGACAACCTGATCCTGACCGAGCGCGGCGTCTCGTTCGGCTACAATAATCTGGTCTCGGACATGCGCAGCCTGCCGATCATGCGCCGCATGGGATATCCGGTCGTCTTCGACGCTACCCACAGCGTCCAGCTTCCCGGTGGACAGGGTGGCTCCTCCGGCGGGCAGCGGGAATTTGTGGAATATCTGGGGCGAGCAGCCGTGGCAACCGGCATTGACGGCATTTTCATGGAGGTTCATCCGGAGCCGGACAAAGCACTCTGTGATGGGCCCAATTCGGTCAAACTGGACGAACTGGCAGAGCTGCTGAAAAAGTTGAAAGCCATTGATGAAATTGTCAGATAGGAACGCCATGATTATTGAAGAAGCAAAAAAAGTTATCCGGATTGAGGCTGAAGCGCTGCAGAATCTTGCCGACTCCATTGACAGTTCATTTACTGAGGCAGTGAGGATGATTCTCTCCTCCAAGGGGCGCGTCATTGTTACCGGCATGGGCAAATCAGGGCTTGTCGGCCAGAAGATTGCCTCTACCATGGCCTCCACCGGCACACCTGCTTTCTTCCTGCACCCGGCCGAAGCGCTGCATGGCGATCTGGGGATGATCATCAAGGGGGATGTGGTCATTGCCATTTCCAACAGCGGCGAGACTGAAGAGGTTTTGCGGATTCTGCCGATTGTAAAACGTATCGGCGCAGGCTTGATAGCCATGACCGGCAAACCTGGCTCCACTCTGGCCGGCAGCGGTGACATTCATCTCAATATTGCCATCAAGGAAGAGGCC